>NZ_JBFUBD010000872.1:0-502 GCF_056405935.1 Polaromonas sp. P1_E3 | reverse complement strand
GGGTGTTTTCCGGTCGTTTTCAAGGCGGCCCGGGCAGGAAAGCCTGTGGCGGTCAAATAAAGGGCCAAAGAGCCGGGCGGCAGGGATATTTGCAGCCAGCGGGTAGGAGTTGGCCGACACAAACTGCAGCGGTGTTTGCCTGTCCGCCAGCTGCTGGCCCGAGTGGAATCAGGTCATCTCACCGCAATTCTGGAGGTATCCATGCGTGCAAAAGCCCGTTTTCTTGGCCACTCCGTACATCAGATGCTGATTGTTTTTCCCTTGGGACTGCTCGGTGCCGCCGTGGTTTTTGATGTGATTTATCTCGCCACAGGCGGCGACGCATTTGGCGYCGCCGCGTACTGGATGATGGCAGCGGGCCTCGTGGGTGGCGTCCTTGCCGCGCCTTTCGGCCTCATTGACTGGCTGGCGATCCCCGAAGGCACGCGTGCCAAGAGAGTAGGGGCCCTGCACGGCACGGGCAATGTCCTGGTGTTGCTATTGTTCGCAACCAGCTTTTTTC
>NZ_JBFUBD010000871.1:0-502 GCF_056405935.1 Polaromonas sp. P1_E3 | reverse complement strand
GTACCGATGCGTGTGATCATGTCGGCGCGCCGGTCGCACCGGTCTATGGGCCCGTTGACATTGATGACCACGCCGGCCTGGTTGGTCAGGATGGCGAAGTAGCGCGTGTCGGCAATGGCCTGGCCCAGTTTTTCCAGCACGGGCGCGGACGCCTGCACCAGCCGGTGGTTTGCGTCCAGGGTGCGCCGCAGCGCGGCGGCCGACACCATGTCGAAGGAGGGCGGCTGCTCAGGCCTGTGGCCCTGGGCCAGGCAGCGCATCCAGGAGCGCTCTATCCAGTTCTCAACCAGCGGCCCGGTACTTTCGGGCTGCGGGTCGCCATAAAGAACGGCCTGGCGTGCGTGCCCGATGCGCGCCAGCCTGTCCTGCCCGCCCGTTGCGGGGGTTGGGCGAAAGGGAGTCATGGAAGCCATGCTGCATTGTGGCCAATTCCCGCGGCGCGTGCAGCGCGTGATGCGGATGGCCCGTACGCTTGCACAAGGGAAGGCAAGCCCCATGTGCT
>NZ_JBFUBD010000870.1:0-504 GCF_056405935.1 Polaromonas sp. P1_E3 | reverse complement strand
TTCTACGACTCTGACTTTGATGAAGACGAGGGCGTCGACGATGAGGAGGCGCGTGATGACTTCGTCATGTATTTTGTGGGGCCTACACCGGCTGCCATCATGCAGGTTCAACGCGACCTCCTGGTTCAGGACATGATCGGCTTGATGGAGCGCCACTTTGATGGGTCGGAGCTCGGCGAGGTCGTTGCAGCCGTAGACAGGCTTTTCGAGCAGCGCTTTGATGCGCTGGTGAATTCCATGCAGCTGGGCAAGCCGCCGCGCGGCCTGGGTGGCCCCCAGGGTGGTTCTGGGCACGGTGGTGGCGGACGCAAGCCGCGGCATTTGCATTAAGGCTTACTAGGACCTCCAAGGCCTGTTAGTTGTCCTTACGCCGGCTTGGCTGAGACTGAGGCTGGCGGCGAGCCAGGAAAACCGAGTCCTCGCAGATACACATCAATGGCGTGCTGGCCGACTTCCAGCAGATCAAAAGCCGCCGGGTCCAGCAGCCAGTGTCCAGCAGCCAGT
>NZ_JBFUBD010000869.1:0-506 GCF_056405935.1 Polaromonas sp. P1_E3 | reverse complement strand
TCCTTCCAGGTGCCGGCCACGCCCTGCACGTCGGCCTGCCCGCCCAGCTTGCCTTCGGTACCGACTTCCCGCGCCACGCGCGTCACTTCGGAGGCAAAAGAACGGAGCTGGTCCACCATGGTGTTGATGGTGTTCTTGAGTTCGAGAATCTCGCCTTTCACGTCCACCGTGATCTTTTTGGACAGGTCGCCGGCCGCCACGGCTGTCGTCACCTCGGCRATRTTGCGCACCTGCGCTGTGAGGTTCGAACCCATGGAGTTGACGGAGTCGGTCAAATCCTTCCAGGTGCCGGCCACGCCCTGCACGTCGGCCTGCCCGCCCAGCTTGCCTTCGGTACCGACYTCCCGCGCCACRCGSGTCACYTCRRARGCAAAMGAMCGGAGCTGGTCCACCATGGTGTTGATGGTGTTCTTGAGTTCGAGAATCTCGCCTTTCACGTCCACCGTGATCTTTTTGGACAGGTCGCCGGCCGCCACGGCTGTCGTCACCTCGGCAATCTCGGCAAT
>NZ_JBFUBD010000868.1:0-512 GCF_056405935.1 Polaromonas sp. P1_E3 | reverse complement strand
CGCTTGCACAAGGGAAGGCAAGCCCCATGTGCTTGCCGTATTTTTCTGGGATAAAAAGTAGCCGGAATCGGCTATCAGCGAGCGGTAACAGCTATAAAAAACATAGCAGTTTTGAGGCCGGCCACCGTCATCAACAGCGATCCCAGCACGTGCGCGGTGGCCGTGAGCGCGGCCAGCCCGTAGCGCGCTTCCATCAGGAAAACCACCACTTCGGCCGAAAACGAGGAAAACGTGGTGAGCCCGCCCAGGAACCCGGTCACCAGCGCCAGCCGCCACACCGGGTCCAGCTGCGGCATGGACTGGAAGCCGGCAATGCAGATACCAATCAGGTAGCCGCCGATGAGGTTGGCCGCCAGCGTGCCCCAGGGAATGAGGCCGCCGGGTGTCAGCCACAGGCCGAGGCCCCAGCGTGCCAGCGCGCCGACTGAAGCTCCAATGGAAATCGCGATGACGTTCAGCATGGCGGTGGTGGCGGTGTAGTTGTTGTTTGGCGGGAGAATAGAGCCACGACT
>NZ_JBFUBD010000867.1:0-512 GCF_056405935.1 Polaromonas sp. P1_E3 | reverse complement strand
CGGTTGGCCGGTGCGCCCGGTATCGCCATGAACCCATCGATGCCCACACGGTAATTCATCGATACAAAAACGATACCTTTTCTCGCAAAAGCAGCTCCGTCGTAAACGGGATCGGCAGCGTCTCCTCGCATGTATGCGCCACCGGGAATCCACACCATGACGGGGCATCCAGGACCCACATCTGCAGGCGCCCAGATATTCAAAGCAAGGCAGTCCTCACCTCCGAACATCAAGGCATCGGCATCGCGCGGTGCCTGCGGCGAGGCCGGTGCAAACTCAAAGGCCGGCACCACACCAACCCACGCGGGAACGGGTTCCGGCGGATGAAAGCGCAGGTTGCCGAACGGGGGCTGTGCATATCGAATTCCCCGGTATACAGCGATGCCGTTTTCCAGAGCCCCTTCGAGAAAGCCTCCGTGATGCAGACGCACCTGAACCGTCGGTCGATGACCTTCACCCGGTGAAACCAGCAATCCATCCGCCATCGAGACGTCACTCGGCAAGATTCAGCC
>NZ_JBFUBD010000866.1:0-517 GCF_056405935.1 Polaromonas sp. P1_E3 | reverse complement strand
GCCAAACCCCATGGYGCGCATGCGGTGCTCGTTGACGCGTATGCCGGCCAGCGTGCGGCCGAAGGGACTCCAGAGCAGGCGGCGTAAAAAGGCGTAAACCAGCAGCACGGCCGCGAGCGTGAAGTAGTAGAGCGTGACTTTCTTGTCGAGGTCGAAGGGCACCCAGCCGAAGATGGCTGCGCTGGGCTTGAAGTTGATGTACAGCCCGTCGGAGCCGCCCAGCACCTTGTTGTCGAAGAAGAGGTAGAACACCATCTGCGCAAACGCCATGGTGACCATGATGAAGTAGATACCGTGGGTGCGCACCACGAAGAAACCGATGATGAGTGCGGCAAGGCCCGAGGCCGCCACGGCCACGGGCAAAGTCCACCACAGGCTTACAGGCTGGTCGGCGGGTGTCAAAAAGGCCAGCGCATAACCCGCCAGGCCGAAGTAGGCTGCGTGGCCCAGCGACACCAGCCCGGTGACACCTTGCAGCAGGTCCAGACTCATGGCAAAAATCGCCATGATCATCATG
>NZ_JBFUBD010000865.1:0-519 GCF_056405935.1 Polaromonas sp. P1_E3 | reverse complement strand
GAAAAGACCGCGGTCATGATATTGCAAGGCAGCCAACACGCATGGCTGATCCCGTTCTTTCCGCCTGAGATTGAAGTTGCCTCGCTGGCAAGTTTCCCCGAGTCCCCGAAATTTGTCGCGAAAGCCATGCGTATGATCGACAGCCGGTCAGAAAATGCCTATGTCATTTTTGAAGCGAGCAAGGATACGCGGCCTGCGCAAATTGCGAAAATCAATCGCGTTCTGGCTAGTGTGGGTGTTGGCAAAAGCGGCTTTGGCTGCGACGTCGTGCGTTGGGCTATCAATCGAAACTCCCGCCTGCATGCCAGGATGTCCGACAGCAGCAACGGCGCGTATTGCGGCGTTGTGATGGATCCCGCCACGCGGCGTGACCTGGCCGAGGAAGACAAGGTCATCGCGCGAGGCAGTGGTGACCTTGCCAAAACGAGCTACGGTCTACGCATCGATCTGGCATCGTGCGTGACATACCATGCCTGGGTAGGAAGCCGCCAGGATCGATACCAGTACTGCCGTATTTCC
>NZ_JBFUBD010000864.1:0-521 GCF_056405935.1 Polaromonas sp. P1_E3 | reverse complement strand
CTGAAAAGAGAATGACTCGTTATGCTTGAAGAGCGGGCCACCGTTGAGTCCAATGCAGGGAATACCGGCGACAGTGAATTCGACCGTGAGCACGTCCCCCTGCTTGCCGTCGGGGTAGTCACCCGGTGCATAAAAGAGTTTGCCGACAGTGCTGTCGGGAAATGTTTTGGCGTAGAAGTTCGCGGCCTCAACGGCACCACCGTCGTACCACAGGCAAATCGTGTTCTTGCTGGTCTTTTCGCTGGCCATGTCGTGTCTCCTGAAAGGTTGGGCACCCGGCGCCCGCCAGAGTGCAAAGGGCTTCCATCGTATTCAACTTCGGGAGCTGGGGGCCGGAAGGTCCCGGCGCCTGTTCCTGACCGTTCCTAGCCTTTCGACCTGGAAGGATCAGCAGCGCCTGGATAGGTCCGTTCTTCTTCAAATGTTCCGTCGGCGCGGTGGATTTTGACCGAAGCGGTTCTTCCCACCATGAACTCTTGCGTTGCTTCCAGAATCTCCGCCTTCGTGGGCTTGCTGATGGC
>NZ_JBFUBD010000863.1:0-523 GCF_056405935.1 Polaromonas sp. P1_E3 | reverse complement strand
AGCTTGGGTCGTTCCATGACCAGCAGGCCCGTTGACCATGGAAAGCAGGTCGCTTGCCCAAGGCGAATCTCAACGTCACAAAGGACGCGTGGCAGTCCATGTGTCAGTCACCTCTAACGTTAGGCCTCAGACCCACCATGCCAAAACGCATCAACCCCTATTTGATCCGCGCGTCCTTTCGGCCAGACGCCGAGATTGACTACGGCACTTACCCATTCAGTATCCCGGCCGTCCAGGAACTCGGAAACTTCGACTTTCATCCCAATGTGACTTTCTTCGTCGGAGAAAACGGAGCCGGTAAATCTACCGTCCTCGAAGGCCTGGCACTGGCGCTCGGGTTCGGCAGCGAGGGGGGAACGCGTAACGTGCAGTTCAAGACGGCCGATTCGGTCTCGTTACTGCACGATGTATTGCGGCTTGCCCGCGGTGTTCCAAAACCCAAAGACGGTTACTTCCTGCGAGCTGAAAGCTTCTTCAACCTCGCGACGTACATGGACGAGATTGGCTACCTGGGTGGATATGG
>NZ_JBFUBD010000862.1:0-523 GCF_056405935.1 Polaromonas sp. P1_E3 | reverse complement strand
GTCTCAGGGTGGTGCGCGGGGCGGGACTCGAACCCGCACATCCTTGCGGACGTCAGGACCTAAACCTGGTGCGTCTACCAATTTCGCCACCCGCGCGCCGGAAACAAAAACGGGAATCCGAAAAACCTCCGAATCCCCGCTTGAAATCGGTCAACTCTCTATTTTAGCCGTTATCGGGCCCGGTTTTTCGTCCGGAACCGGTGGCCAGAAAGAATCAGGCCGGCTGTGGCTTTTCGCCCGCGTGTGGCTTAATTTCCAGCTTGTCTTCCCGTTTGACACGGAACCAGGCTGCGTACATCGCCGGCAAAGCCAGCAGCGTCAGCACCGTCGCCACCACAAGCCCCCCCATGATGGCGACCGCCATGGGCCCCCAGAACACGCTGCGTGACAGCGGAATCATGGCCAATACCGCGGCGGCGGCCGTCAGCACGATGGGCCTCAGCCTGCGCACGGCGGATTCGACGATGGCATCCCAGGTCGGTATGCCGCGCGACCGGTCCTGTTCAATCTGATCGATCAGGAT
>NZ_JBFUBD010000861.1:0-527 GCF_056405935.1 Polaromonas sp. P1_E3 | reverse complement strand
TCATCACTCATGCGGAAGTGTGTGGTGCTGGCGGGGTGAATCACCAGGCTGCGGCAGTCGCCGACGTTGGCCAGGTGGCTGAAGACCTTGAGCGCCTCGATGAAGGCCTTGCCCTGCTCACGGTTGCCCTTGATGTCAAAACTGAAGACAGAGCCGGCGCCGCGCGGCAACAGCTTTTTGGCCAGTGCGTGGCTGGAGTGCGACTCAAGCAAGGGGTGGCCTACGCGCGACACCAGCGGGTGGCTGGCAAGAAACTGCACCACCTTTTCGGTGTTGCCCATGTGCCGCGCCATGCGCAGCGGCAGGGTCTCGATGCCCTGCAAAATCAGCCAGGCCGTGTGCGGGCTCATGCAGGCACCGAAGTCGCGCAGGCCCTCGCGCCGCGCGCGCAGCAGGAAGGCGCCCACGGTGCTTTCCTCGCTGAATACCATGTTGTGAAAGCCTTCGTAGGCTTCGGTCAGTTCGGCAAATTTTCCGGATTTTTCCCAGTCGAAACTGCCACCGTCCACCACCACGCCGCCGATCAC
>NZ_JBFUBD010000860.1:0-534 GCF_056405935.1 Polaromonas sp. P1_E3 | reverse complement strand
GGCCGGGCCGGTGAGCCCCTGCGACATGGCAGGAAGCACGGCCGCACCGGAAGTGACGGCCGCAGCCTGTTGCAGGAAATGGCGACGGGAAAGAAAGAGATTCGGCATGGGCCTGCGTTAGTGGTTCAGTCGGCGGGGGAAAGTTGAAGGGCAAGTTGCCCGAGGCACGGTCCACGGAAAAAAACACTTAAACCCGCAAACGTTCGGGACTTCGATAGGACCTTATATTTGCTGGAAAGCCAACAGGCAACCCATTCTAGGCAGGCAATGGCATCTGTGCAGACGCCGGGCCGCCTTTTACCTCCATCACAGGAAAACGCCATGAACATTGAAATCCGAAACGCGCACGCCGGTGACGCTGCAATCATTCACGGCTTCATCGTCGAGCTGGCCACTTACGAAAAAGCAGCGCATGAAGTCATCGCGAATGTCGCCGACATCAAGCGCAGCCTCTTTGAAACCGGGACGCCTGCCCGGGGCCTCATTTGCGAAATCGACGGCAAGCCGGTGGGCTTTGCGGTGTACTTCCTCAGC
>NZ_JBFUBD010000859.1:0-535 GCF_056405935.1 Polaromonas sp. P1_E3 | reverse complement strand
GATCACACGCATCGATGACACGGCAGTCAAGGGCCTGAGCCTCAATGACGCGGTGAAAAAAATGCGCGGCGAACCCAAGACCAAGGTGCTGCTGACCATCTTCCGCAAGGACGAAAACCGCACTTTCCCGGTCACCATCACACGCGAGGAAATCCGCACCCAGTCGGTTCGCAGCAAAGTGGTGGAGCCCGGTTACGCCTGGATCCGCCTGAGCCAGTTCCAGGAACGTACGGTCGACGACTTCGTGACCAAGCTTGAGCAGATTTACAAACAGGAACCCAACCTCAAGGGCCTGGTGCTTGATTTGCGCAACGACCCGGGCGGGTTGCTCGATGCGGCGGTTGCTGTTTCGGCGGCCTTCCTTCCCGAAAATGTCACCGTGGTGTCCACCAACGGCCAGTTGGCCGAAAGCAAATTCACCTACAAGGCGGCGCCAGAGTTTTACCAGCGCCGCAACGGCGCCGACCCGCTTAAACGCCTGCCGGCCGCTCTCAAAAACGTGCCCCTGGTGGTGCTGGTCAATGAAGGCTCGGCT
>NZ_JBFUBD010000858.1:0-535 GCF_056405935.1 Polaromonas sp. P1_E3 | reverse complement strand
GCATAAATCTTGGCGGGCAGGGGCGTGGTGTTGGAGAACTCCAGTGTCACATAGCCTTCCCATTCGGGCTCAAACGGCGTGACGTTGACGATGATGCMGCAGCGGGCGTAGGTGCTTTTCCCCAGGCAGATGGTCAGCACGTTGCGCGGAATACGGAAGTACTCCATGGTGCGGGCCAGCGCGAAGCTGTTGGGCGGAATGATGCAGCTGTCGCCGTGAAAGTCGACAAAGCTTTTTTCATCGAAGTTTTTCGGGTCGACCACCGTGCTGTGGATGTTGGTGAAAACCTTGAACTCGGGCGCGCAGCGGATGTCGTAGCCGTAGCTGCTGGTACCGTAGCTGATGATCTTGTGGCCGTCCCGCTGGCGGATCTGGCCAGGTTCAAAAGGCTCGATCATGCCGTTCTGCTCGGACATGCGGCGTATCCATTTGTCGCTCTTGATGCTCATGGGATGGGGCTCCTGTTGTGGCGGTGATTGTAAGTTGAGGCTGGGGCTCGCCATTGGCCGCCGGTTCAGGGCCGCCCCCCCCCATC
>NZ_JBFUBD010000857.1:0-536 GCF_056405935.1 Polaromonas sp. P1_E3 | reverse complement strand
GGCATAGACGGTGCTGGAAAATCCACGCACATTGCCGGCCTGGCCGATGCGTTCAAGGCCGGGGGCAGGGCGGTGACACTGACACGCGAGCCGGGCGGTACGCCGCTGGCCGAAAAACTACGCGCCATGGTCCTCAATGACGCCATGGATCCGCTCACCGAAGCCCTGCTGATTTTTGCCGCGCGGCGCGACCACATCGTCAATGTGATTGCACCGGCGCTGCTGCGCGGGGACGTGGTGCTATGCGACCGCTTTACCGACGCCACCTTTGCCTACCAGGGGGCTGGGCGAGGCTTTGACCTGAAGCTGCTCTCAACCCTGGAGCGTTGGGTTCAGTCCGACGAAGGGCTGCTGGGCGACCCCGCCGGCAACACCCCCATGAAGCCCGAAGTGGAAACCGTGATCGAGCCGCACCTGACAGTCTGGTTTGACCTGGCGCCGGAAGAAGCGGCCCGGCGGCTGACCGGCGCGCGCCTGCCCGACAAATTCGAGGCACAGCCGGTGGCGTTTTTTCGCCGCGTCGCGCAGGGCTACGC
>NZ_JBFUBD010000856.1:0-538 GCF_056405935.1 Polaromonas sp. P1_E3 | reverse complement strand
TCGCTGATTGCCTGGATGGCCCGCCCTTCTGCGCCGGGCGGCCGCGAGAGCAATACCGTCAGCTAAGTACCCTGCCGGGGTAACCGGGCATCTTGTATGCACCGGTAACGATTGTGAGGGTGTGGTTTTCCACATGGATAAACCATGTGGCGGGACTATATTTGGCAACCCATCACAACCACGCATCAACCGATGCGGCCGGCAATGACAACGCAAACAACAAGCCGCAAGCTTCCTCTTTACCGCTCGCTCTACTTCCAGGTTGTTTGCGCCGTGATCGCAGGCGTGATTCTGGGTCATTTCCATCCTGCGCTGGGCGCAGAAATGAAACCTCTGGGTGACGGCTTCATCAAGCTCATCAAGATGATGATCGCGCCCATCATTTTCTGCACCGTGGTGATCGGCATTGCCGGCATGGAAGACATGAAGAAAGTGGGCAAGACGGGCGGCCTCGCACTGCTTTATTTTGAAGTTGTCAGTACCTTTGCACTGATCATCGGCCTCGTGCTTGTCAACGTGCTCCAGCCCGGGGCTGGCA
>NZ_JBFUBD010000855.1:0-539 GCF_056405935.1 Polaromonas sp. P1_E3 | reverse complement strand
ATTCCATATCGGGGGAGTAGTCGAAGAGGAAATGTTTGATGCCTGGTCGCTGGTGCACCACGTCGCCGGCCTCGACCAGGGTTTCCTTGTCTTCGTACATAAAGCGGGCCCAGCCTTTGGTCATGATGACGATCTGGAACTCCGCCTCATGTCGGTGCCAACCCGTGCCTGTTTCTGGTGCCATATTGGCCTTCACAAGGTGCGCAATGACTTTGCCGTTGGTCGCGTCGGCAATGCCGAGGTCGCGGTACAGGAAAAAATCGCGCAAACCACCGGAGACAAACTGCGTGTCACCGGGCTTGACATGGGAAAACTTGGTCGCGGTGCGGTCCAGCATGGGGTGCTCCTGTTCAATCAAGACATCCAACTCGGGATTGGTGCGGTGCAGCAAGCATGAAGTGTTCCAGAGTGGGTGTGGCAGGCGCTACACCGTTGGCTGCACAGCCAGGGCGACAAAACAGGTGCCGGTGCAACGCTATAGTTCAGGAACGTTTAAACCACCACTCAAGGTGTTTGACATATGGCTCAAGCTCATCCGT
>NZ_JBFUBD010000854.1:0-539 GCF_056405935.1 Polaromonas sp. P1_E3 | reverse complement strand
AGAGCGCACGGAGTCATCGGTGGATCATTCCAAATTTTTTGCGGATTTCGCACGCGTGTTCTGCCGCTGGTGTGAGGCAACCGATGAACCGAAGACGGCGGACGCTGCGGCCATGTGGCTTTGCACATTGCATGCCGGCGCACTCGCGCTTCCATCCGGCGAAGCGGACGACAACGTGCACGCGCCTGATATACCTGCGGATGCCCTCGCAAGGGTGAAAGTCGGCTTGGCCCCGTATTGGGGCCTGTACTATCGGATGGTCTTCAATCCAAGTCCGCTAGAAAAAGACGATCCAGTGTTAGGTGACCTCGGTGACGACCTTGAGGACATCTATCGCGATATTCAACGCGGCCTGTACCTGTATGACGGCGGGAGCACGGAGGCGGCCGTATGGCACTGGCGCTTTCACCATCAGATTCATTGGGGCCAACATGCGTCCGCAGCGATCTATGCGCTTGACCATTACGCGAAGGAACTCCGCGAGCGAACGGATGAGCGTTAAGAATCGCAGCAAGCGATTCCACGGCGTAGTGGTCGGA
>NZ_JBFUBD010000853.1:0-539 GCF_056405935.1 Polaromonas sp. P1_E3 | reverse complement strand
CGATGGTACTGAGCACAATCTGGCGGTTTGACTTGCTGGTATTGACCTCAACACCCAGGTAGTTGCCGGAACCAAAAACGTTTTCCTGCTTGATACCAAATACCAATGAGAGGCTGTCTGCGCTGGAATACCCCGCCCCCAGCTGCAAATTGCCGGTCGGCTTCTCAACTACGTTGACCGTGATGTCGACCTGGTCGTTTGTACCGGTCACTTCCTGCGTCTCTACATTCACATCCGTAAAGAAACCCAGGCGGTCAACACGGTCACGCGAAAGCCGGATTTTGTCGCCGTCGTACCAGGACGACTCAAATTGGCGAAACTCGCGCCGTACAACCTCATCGCGTGTGCGGTTGTTTCCAGCCACGTTAATACGCCGTACGTAAGCACGGCGGGATGGTTCTGCCTGAAGCACAAATGCCACGCGGTTATTGACCCGGTCAATTTCGGGAATCGCTTCAACACGGGCGAAGGCGTAGCCGAAAGTGCCGAAGTAATCGCTGAAAGCCTTGGTCGTCTCAGCCACCTCATCGGCGTTATAG
>NZ_JBFUBD010000852.1:0-542 GCF_056405935.1 Polaromonas sp. P1_E3 | reverse complement strand
AAGCTGTACCCGACCCCCCCATGTTCATGCGCTCACATTGACATAGCCCGGAGATATTTCCTCATGTGGTCCTACACCTTCAGGCGCATCCTGGCAACGATCCCCACCCTGCTGGCCGTCGTCACCGTCTGCTACCTGCTGCTGCACGGCACGCCGGGCGGGCCTTTCGACGACGAGCGCAAGGTGTCCGCCGCGGTGCTGGCCAACCTGCAGGCCAAGTACCACCTCGATCTGCCCTTGTGGCAGCAATACCTGTATTACCTCAACAGCCTGCTGCACGGCGACCTGGGTGCTTCGTTTCGTTATGCCGACTGGTCTGTCAATGAACTGGTAGCCAATGCGCTGCCGGTGTCCGCGGCGATAGGTGGGGGTGCCAYCGTCATCTCCTTCTTTCTCGGTGTGTTTCTAGGCACGGTGGCCGCCGTGCGCCAGAACAGCGTGGTCGACTACGGGGTGATGCTGCTCGGCAACGCCGGGCATGTGTTTCCGTCGTTTGTGATCGGCCCGGTCCTGATTCTGGTGTTCGCCGTCTGGCTCAAGTG
>NZ_JBFUBD010000851.1:0-544 GCF_056405935.1 Polaromonas sp. P1_E3 | reverse complement strand
GGTAGATGGTGACGCTGGCAATGGTGATATGGGTGGTCACCAGCGTATAAAGCACGATTTGCCACCAGCTGGCGGCGAGCAACCCATTGGCAAGCCAGTCGAGGGCCGCATCAAACAAGATCATAAAAATCCTTTAAACAATCAGCAGCAGTCGCCCATCCAAAATCTGTCTCCAGGCGCTGCAAAAAATAACGTCTTATTGTAAGGCGATCCACCACAAACACCAAGTCACTTTCAGTACAGGGCCTAAGGTCAAAACAGTGCGAAAAATCACGAATGAATATGTAACTTCAGCCTATCTGTCGTCATTTGTCGCCAAAAATATCACGACTTTTGCCATACTGCTGCGAAAAACCCGTCCGTCTGATGCAGGTAAGGCCAGAGCCGAAGGTAAGGTCCGCGGCAGAGTTTTTCTGCGTGCTCCACGCCCAAATGAGTCAACAAGGGCCCTGTTTCAAGGACGTTGAACTCTTTATTCGCCTCACTGAAGGCTTCAGCGATGGCTTCGTTTTCTTCACGCAAGACGCTGCAGGTCGCGTAAACC
>NZ_JBFUBD010000850.1:0-546 GCF_056405935.1 Polaromonas sp. P1_E3 | reverse complement strand
ATATTTTGCTGATTGGCCCCACCGGTTCCGGCAAGACTTTACTGGCCCAAACGCTGGCGCGTACGCTCAACGTTCCGTTTGTAATGGCTGATGCGACAACGCTGACCGAAGCAGGTTATGTCGGCGAGGATGTTGAAAATATCATCCAGAAGCTGCTGCAAAGCTGCAATTACGAAGTTGAGCGCGCCCAGCAGGGGATCGTCTATATCGATGAAATCGACAAGATTTCCCGCAAATCCGACAACCCTTCCATCACGCGCGACGTGTCGGGCGAGGGTGTGCAGCAGGCGCTGCTCAAGCTGATTGAGGGAACCATGGCCTCGGTGCCTCCGCAGGGCGGGCGCAAACACCCCAACCAGGACTTCCTGCAGGTGGACACGACGAACATCCTGTTTATTTGCGGCGGTGCGTTCTCAGGTCTTGAAAAAGTCATCGAAAACCGGACCGAAGCTTCCGGAATTGGTTTTGGCGCGGCGGTCAAGAGCAAGAAGGCCCGCAKCCTGACGGAGGCCTTCAAGGATGTCGAGCCTGAAGACCTGATCAAGT
>NZ_JBFUBD010000849.1:0-547 GCF_056405935.1 Polaromonas sp. P1_E3 | reverse complement strand
GCCGCGTAGCAGCTGCATGCCGCGGCTTCCGGGTCGCCGCGGTCAAGAATCTTCAATGCACCACGGTGGTATTTGATCAATCCGCTGCGCTGCAGCGCGTTGGCGGCCGACGTGATGCCGACGCGGCGCATGCCCAGCATCAGTCAGGTATCCACTGCAAAGTTCGCCCGGTACCAATGCGGCTACCGGCTCACTTCCTCAACCGCCTCAGTGGTCTGCAATGCATGAACGGCGATCTGTGCCGACATGAGTGCCAGCGATGCCAGCGGGTAGGTGCCGCTGATGATGCCCCTGAAGGCGACCTCTGCCGCGACGGCGTCCTGGCCCAGGCCTTCGGTGGCGGCGATGATGCATTCTTCAATGCCACCCAGCCCGGCGTCGCCGAACAGGTCTTCACCTTCGTAAGTCACGCGGTATTCGTACTGGGTCTTGTCAAAAGAGTCGATGTTAAAACGGACGATCATGGCGGTTCCTCTCGCGCAACGGCGAATGGTTCAGAAAATTCTGCTACAAAATCAATAGCTGCTTGCGCTCGCCGCTATTGGGC
>NZ_JBFUBD010000848.1:0-550 GCF_056405935.1 Polaromonas sp. P1_E3 | reverse complement strand
TGACGGTTCCACCCGGACGAACGCGAAAGCGTTTCTTCGCGCTGCTCTTGGTCTTCATTTTGGGCATATCAATGCTCCTTTTCATTTGTGCTCGTGAGGCGCTGCGAACCTTCCGCAGACTTGATGGCCCCGAGACACTTGTTAAGCGAAAAATCTTTCGACTTCCCACTGATCGCAAGAGGTTTGACCCTTTTGCTTTTGGAAAGCAGGCTTGCACCTGCTTTCACCGGAACGCCGCAAAGCGCCCCTTATCTTTATCGCCGTCCGGCAACCTCAGGCTGCGGACTGTGCCGGAGCCGTCTCGGCTGCCGGCTTGGCAGCACCCGGCTTTTTACGGCCTGGCGCGATCATCATGACCATCTGCCTGCCTTCAAGCTTGGGGAACTGCTCCACCACGATCAAATCTGCCAACTCATCGCGAATACGCGCCAGCAGGGCCAAACCCAGTTCCTGGTGCGTGATTTCGCGGCCGCGAAAGCGCAAAGTAATTTTGCACTTGTCGCCCTCTTCCAAAAAGCGCTTGATATTGCGCAGTTTGATGTTGTAGTCC
>NZ_JBFUBD010000847.1:0-551 GCF_056405935.1 Polaromonas sp. P1_E3 | reverse complement strand
GTCTGATGCGTAACTTGTCAGTGAACGCGGACGCCCAACACGCCCGGGCCGCTCCGCGGTCCACCTTGAGTGGGCGCCGGTTGCTTTTACGTTAGGCGTCTACAAAGTGTCCTTCGCAATCGATAAAGATCTATGGTCAAAATCAAGCCAGAATTCATCGGGCGGCCATTACGATGATCGTGCGACGCATTACGAGAACATCGCCTACCGATGCAAGAAGTGCTCTATCAGCTGTGTCTTCCTGGCTGAAGATCAGAAACATACATATGAAATCAAGAAGCGATTTGTATGGTGGCTGCCATCGCTCTGCACCTCTTGCCTTTCTGAGGTCGAGGCATTGCTGAATGAAGCCCGTCAGAGTCAAGGGCTTTGGGATGAACGAAAAGCAAAAATGAAGTCCAATCGTGTGTTTCTTGAACGCTGGGTTTATGTTCTCACTCAAATTCCCATGTACGGAAAGAAAGCAAATACCGATATGGTCACAATGCTGCACCGATGTTTGGAAGACATAAATCGTGATCAAGTCGCCTAACCCGGCAGTCGCGCGGGAC
>NZ_JBFUBD010000846.1:0-558 GCF_056405935.1 Polaromonas sp. P1_E3 | reverse complement strand
GGACATCTGGTTCATGATGCTGTTTGGAGTGGTTGGCTACCTCTTCAAGAAACTGGACTATCCACTGGCACCGCTGGTGCTGGCTCTGGTTCTTGGAGACAAAGCCGAAGACTCCTTCCGCCAGGCCATGCTTGTGTCGCAAGGTGAAATGTCCATCATGTGGTCTAACCCGCTGGTCGGCGGCATCACGACACTGGCCCTGGTCTTGTTGTTCTGGCCGCTGATTTCCCGCGCCATGGCAAAGATTCGTCCACCGAAGAGGAACGAATTCGCGGCGGAACAGCCGGTGGATTAAGAGGCTGGGTTAAACAAAAAAGCCGGGTATATGCCCGGCTTTTTTTGTTTTCGCGTCCCTTTCGTCAGATCTTGCYGCGCTGCTTGAGCCGGCTCAGGGTTTCTGCTGACAGGTTCAGGTAAGACGCCAGCTCTTTCTTCGGAATGCGGTCAAACAGCTCTGGATGTTTGCGCTGGAAGCGCTTGACGCGCCCCGGTGCATCCAGCAAATGCAAGGTGATGGTATGGGCCATGATTTCGCTCATCAGCCGCATCACGTAATAC
>NZ_JBFUBD010000845.1:0-560 GCF_056405935.1 Polaromonas sp. P1_E3 | reverse complement strand
GTGCAAGCCAATCTGGGTGCGGAATGGGACACCTCCTGGGTGGGCGGGCTGACCTTGACGGCCGGTGCGTTCTACACGGGCGCGCAAAACGTCAACCAGGCCAATACGCAAGAGATGCCGGCCTGGACACGTGTTGACCTCGGAGCGCGCTACACCACCAAGGTCGCCGGAAAAGAGACTGTTTTCCGCGCCAGCCTGCAAAACGCACTCAACAAGGCTTATTGGTCGGGTGTCGCTTCCTATGGCGCCTTTGTCCAGGGCGCGCCGCGTACGCTGCTGGTGTCGGCGGCGGTGGACTTCTGACGGCTTTTGCCAGGCTACGAGGACATCCGTGCAAAACAATCTGATGATCGCGCAGCGCGGCATTGAACCCCCGCTGCCTGGGCATGGGGCAGGGCAGGCTGCCGCGTCGCTCAAACCTGTGCTTGATCCCCAAATAGCCCGGTTCGTTGATACAGGTCCGGAAATTCTTGCGGAGATGGTGACGCAGTATGGGTCGCCACTCCACGTGATATGGCCGCACAGCCTTCTACGCAATGTCAATGCATTCCGTGCGGTGC
>NZ_JBFUBD010000844.1:0-560 GCF_056405935.1 Polaromonas sp. P1_E3 | reverse complement strand
GTTGTGTGCAATACGGAAGGCCAGCGGGTTGCGGCCTACGCCGCGCTCAACCTGCGCAGCAAACGGCTGGCCATTCACCGTGCCGCGGATGCGCGCTCCGCCCAGGTGCCAGCTGCTACAAATTTCATAGCTGCTTGCGCCCGTCTCTATTACGCTGGAGCCCGTTTTGGCCACATAGTCACGCACCGTCACCGGATGCTGCGTGTTCTCCCCGGCGGCACCCAGCCCGACCACCACAAACTGCTCGCCTACCGTTACGCCATGGCCGGGCATCTGTCCGCTGATGCCGGCCGCACGGCCCAGCTGGCGCCGGTTGACGTAAGCCGCCAGCGCCACCAGGAAGTCGGGGTCTTGATGTGGAACATCTTCGGCGTGAAAACCTTTGCCGTAGTTCTCGGCAATAAAGCCCGTGTTGAAATCACCGGCGACAAACTTCGGATGCGCCAGCAAAGCCGCCTGGAAAGGAATGTTGCTGGAGATGCCGCGGATCACAAAACCATTAAGTGCCTCGCGCATCTTGGCAATCGCGTCCTTGCGATCCCTGCCATGCACGATGAGCT
>NZ_JBFUBD010000843.1:0-561 GCF_056405935.1 Polaromonas sp. P1_E3 | reverse complement strand
ATATGTGGTTCTGCTTCGCAATACTGTGACCCAAATGGTTTACAAACATGCGATTTCCACCATCGTTCCGGGCCGCGCAGTGAATTTCGCGACCGCCGACTCTGAAGAAAGCCCCGCCAGCTGAGTTCGTACGATGCTCCGGTGAGCCCGAAACCTCTGGTCCTTCTTGTAGGGGTCGATCTGGGGTTGCCAAACTTTGACGCCGATCTGCAAGAACTGGGTTTGCTCGCGCAAACCGCAGGCCTGCAGCCGGTTGGGCGCGTCACGTGCAAACGCAGGGCGCCCGATGCGGCGCTTTTCATCGGTAGCGGCAAGGCCGATGAGATCAAATTGTTGGCATTGGACACCGGTGCCACCGAAATCCTGTTTGACCAGTCCTTGAGCCCGGCGCAGCAGCGCAACCTTGAGCGGCACCTGGACATGCCGGTGAACGACCGGACGCTGCTGATCCTCGAAATCTTCGCCCAGCGGGCACGCAGCCATGAGGGCAAGCTGCAGGTTGAGCTGGCCCGGCTGCAGTACATGTCTACACGTCTGGTGCGGCGCTGGTCACACCTTGAA
>NZ_JBFUBD010000842.1:0-566 GCF_056405935.1 Polaromonas sp. P1_E3 | reverse complement strand
GCCTCTACTTTGGCTTGCTGGTGGGGCTCTTCCTGTACAACCTGCTGCTGTTTTTTTCCGTGCGCGACCGTGCCTATCTGATCTACGTGGCATTTGTCGGCTGCATGGCCATCGCACAGGCCGCGTTGACAGGTTTTGGCGCGCAATTCATCTGGCCGGGCCTTACCTGGTGGAACAGCATTTCACCGCCGGCGGGCATGGCGGCGACCGCATCTTTCGGCTTGCTGTTTGCACGCAGTTTTCTTTCCAGCGCCCTCAAGATGCCGCGCCTGGACCGCCTCATACAGGCGCTGGTGGCCGGTTGGGTGCTGACGCTGCTGGCGGCCTTCACGATGCCTTATGTGGTGTCTTCATGGATGGTGACGGTGCTGGCGGTCTTCAGCGTCACCATGCTGGTGGCGGTCGGCGTGCTGAGCCTGCGCATGGGGCATCCGGGTGCGCGGTATTTTCTGGCTGCCTGGGCCTTGCTGCTGGTGGGCGTGGTGACGCTGGCATTGCACAACACAGGCGTCCTGCCCTCCAATCCGCTCACGGCCAATTCGTTGCTGATCGGGTCGGCACTGGAA
>NZ_JBFUBD010000841.1:0-568 GCF_056405935.1 Polaromonas sp. P1_E3 | reverse complement strand
ACGTTGGCGCCTGCAGTCAACACTTCACTTTAATGATAAGAAGAGACAGTCAATGAATTTAAAAAACCACCTGGAAATACGCTACAGCTTGCTCTCAATGGGACTGCACTGGTTGATGCTCTTCTTGCTGGCGGCGGTATACATCTGCATGGAGGTCAGCGAGGTTTTTCCCAAGGGAAGCGACATGCGAAGTGAGCTGAGGACCTGGCACTACATGCTGGGCCTGTCTGTATTTGTTCTCGCCTGGCTTCGCCTGGTGATCAATCTCTGGACTCGCTCCCCACCGGTTGCTCCAGCGCCGCCACTTTGGCAAAGCCACTTGGCCCGGCTGGTACAGACAGCGCTTTATTTACTGATGATAGGGATGCCCCTGGCCGGGTGGCTAGTACTCAGTGCCCGGGGACAACCCATCCCATTTTTCGGGCTGCAACTGCCCGCGCTGATGGCCGACAACAAGGATGCGGCGGATTGGATCAAGGAAATCCACGAAGCGGGGGCGACTGTTGGGTATTTTCTGGTGGGCATGCATGCAGTGGCTGCCCTGTATCACCACTACATACTGCGCGAC
>NZ_JBFUBD010000840.1:0-574 GCF_056405935.1 Polaromonas sp. P1_E3 | reverse complement strand
ACCAGACAGCAAATCCGGCAGCCAGGAGAAGCCCACCAAAAAACAGCATGTGAGCTACGTAAGCGTAGAAGAATAACGGCGATTGGTCTTGGTGAATGATCGTAATTTGGTACCTGCTGATGTAAAAAAAGCCCCGCATGAGTGCGCCACCACCCAGGAACAAGAACCCGGAACCGAGAAGCAACAAGAGAGCCGAGGTAATAGCGATCTTTATAGTGTTTTGCATTGCAAACTGTGGCGGTCTAACGTAGAGATGGCCGGACCACAAACATGAGCGCAGAAGCCGCGGCTCGCTGTCGTGAGTCCGTGTCGATTGACAAGTTAAAGTGCATTCTTGTCCTCCCGGCGCGTTACGGCTGTAGCCGCTTTTTGGACTCTACACCTCCGCGAGCAACGCGAACGAAGCCATACACAATTGCCGCCCCAACTAATCCGGCAAGAGTCGCATATGCCCCTTCGTTCCCTCGATGTCTTGGGAACGGTGGACCAATTTCAAGACTGGTCCCCTCGAACACGACCTTCAGAAGTAGTCCGAAAAAAGGTGACGCCCAGAACAAGCCGATAAGAACAATGG
>NZ_JBFUBD010000839.1:0-575 GCF_056405935.1 Polaromonas sp. P1_E3 | reverse complement strand
CTTCTTTGCAGGAGCTGCTTTCTTCGCAGCTACTTTCTTTGCCGGAGCAGCCTTTTTTGCAGGCGCTTTTTTAGCCGGTGCTTTTTTTGCAGTTGCCATGATTGATTTTCCTTCTAGAAGTTGATAAATCACCACACGGATAACTACTCTTCCTTGTGGCAATGCGGATGCTACTGGAGAAAAACCCTGTTTCCTAGTGGAAACGCACTTTATTTGCGCCTGGATGTTGCAGATTTACCTCTGAAAATCAGGAAAACGCCCATGAGAATCACGCCGCAGGCGGCCCATTCACCCCCTGTGACGCGCTCTCCGGCGAAGAATGCGCCCAGAAAAATCGCGATCAAGGGGTTCACAAAGGCGTAGCTCGTGGCCACTGCAGGTGAGGCATTGGCCAGCAAGTAGAGGTAGGCGCTGAAGGCGATGAGCRAGCCAAACACCACAAGATAGAGCCAGGCAAGCACGGCTTCGGGCTGCGCCGGCCAGTTTGCGGCAGCCTCGCGGTGCTCACCCAATGCAAGAGAAATCACCATCAACACCGCGCCGCCACACAACATTTCGCTGGCAAAGCCCGCGGG
>NZ_JBFUBD010000838.1:0-576 GCF_056405935.1 Polaromonas sp. P1_E3 | reverse complement strand
CCTCATGGTGAAGCATGTCATCGGCTGCATCGACAAGTACTCTCGATAGCGCGGCTTGCCACTCAACATCTGTCGGATCGAGCCTATCCAACAGCATTTGCACCGCTCTCCGCCGTGGGTCGAACAGATCGTTCCAAATCTTCGGTTGCCAGAACGATATCTCTGGGCCCAATCCTTGATACTCAACTCCGATGATGCGGGACCCGAATCGGTCGCTAAGGAGTTTCTTGCAGAGCTCCAAGCCTAGCGAACGATTGAAGCGGTCGGCATCGTCCAAGAGAATGGCCGCAAAATCCAAGCGCTCCATAGCAGAAGCCTGTGTTGGCCCTCCGCGAAGTGCGAATAACCCTTTCAGCGTGCCCCGGGCATTGTTGGAATAGGTCGCACTCTCCCCAAAACTGAGGTGGGCCAGCAGACTAGCGGCCGAACGGAAGTGCGCCCCCCAAACCGCAATCTTCTCCAAGGCGAACACCAGCGTTTGTCGAGCCTCCGAAAGTTGCTCCAACTCTTCGCGAGGCCAGTTCTCGAGAACGCGCTCCAAAACGACTAACGTAGCGGCAGGGTCAGCCTCCGCCA
>NZ_JBFUBD010000837.1:0-580 GCF_056405935.1 Polaromonas sp. P1_E3 | reverse complement strand
CCAAAAAGCCCCAGCTGAAAAGCGCCAAGAAAAGCGCCCAGGGCTGAGCTTTGCGGCTGCCTGCAGCCGCAAAGGGCATCATTCGCAATCATTCCCATAGCGACATTCTTTCCTGCCGCGCGGCCCCAGGCCTTTAGATTCGAGACTTTCGCCCACAGCTGTACGCCATGACCAATCCCCTTCTCGACTTTTCCGACCTTCCCCTGTTTGACCGGATTCAGCCCGAACACGTGGCCCCGGCCCTTGACGCGCTGCTGGCCAAGGCCGAAAGCGCCCTGGAACAGGTCACGGCGCCGGATTTTCCAGCCTCCTGGAGCGGCATTGCCGGGGTGCTGGATGTGGCGACCGAAAACCTGGGCCGCGCCTGGGGCGCCGTGAGCCACCTCAACAGCGTGGCGGACACGCCGGAGCTGCGCGCCGCCTACAACGCTGCCCTGCCGCGCGTGACCGAGTTCTGGACCCGCCTGGGCGCCGACGAACGCCTCTACGCCAAATACAAGGCCATCGACGCCAGCACCCTGAACGCCGAGCAGCGCCAGGCGCACAAAAACGCTATACGCAATTTTGTGCTGTCGGGCGC
>NZ_JBFUBD010000836.1:0-582 GCF_056405935.1 Polaromonas sp. P1_E3 | reverse complement strand
TCGCTCATGGGTGTATTGTCTCAGGGTCGCCGTTTTGAGGTGACCGCCAGAGATTCAACCCCTGGCATTCGATCTAGCGCTTCAGGCCGAAAGCCTGCAGCATCTGTTCACTCTGCTTTTGCATCTGCTCCTGCATCTGCGTGAAAACATTCTTGGATTGTTCCACGTAAGTGCCCATCATGCCCTGCATCATCGGAGACTGGGCATTCATGAACTGCGCCCACATCTCTGGCGTCAGCCCCTTGGACTGCTCGGCCATCTTCACCTGCAGGTCCATGAAGCTCTGGACATTTTTTTCCAGGTAGGCACCCATGAAGCCCTGCATTGCGTTGCCGTAAAAACGGATGATATTGGCCAGCACGGCCTCGGTGAACATCGGCGCGCCGCCGGTCTCTTCCTCAAGAATGATTTGGAGCAGGATGCTGCGCGTCAGGTCTTCGTTGGTCTTGGCATCGCGCACCACAAAATCGGCACTGTCCATCACCAGCTGGCGAACTTCCGTCAGCGTGATATACGCCGATGTCTCCGTGTCGTACAACCGGCGATTCGGGTATTTCTTGATCACACGGGAAGCCGYTGCCT
>NZ_JBFUBD010000835.1:0-582 GCF_056405935.1 Polaromonas sp. P1_E3 | reverse complement strand
AACCATATCGCCATGATCGACTGTCAGCAAAATACCCATCATCTGGCGTCCCTGGGAGCGGCAGAAATCAGCCGGGCAAAATTTGTCACGCACCTCGGGGAAAGCGTGAATGAAACCACTCCCGACTGGCGCTTTGAGCCCGTATACTGGAATCAGATACTGACGACGGGAACGAAGGGAACCCTGGACCTACCGTGACACATCTCAAAGACCTGCCCCTGCAAACCTTGCAGTTCTACGCAACGGCGCCCTACCCGTGCAGCTACCTGCCGGGCAAGCAGGCCCGCTCGCAGGTTGCCACACCCAGCCACCTCATCCACAACGACGCCTATTCAGACCTGGTGACCAACGGCTTCCGGCGCAGCGGCATGTTCACTTACCGCCCTTACTGCGACGGCTGCCAGGCCTGCGTGCCGCTGCGGGTGCCTGCCGGCAGCTTTCGCCCCAACAACAGCCAGCGCCGCGCCTGGAAGCGGCACCAGGCCTTGCAGGCCCGTATCCTCAAGCTCTGTTTCATGCCGGAGCACTACCAGCTCTACCTGCGTTACCAGAACGGCCGCCACGCCGGCGGCGGGATGGACC
>NZ_JBFUBD010000834.1:0-583 GCF_056405935.1 Polaromonas sp. P1_E3 | reverse complement strand
TCCAGATCGTGACCGGCATTTTCCTCACGATGAACTACAAGCCCGATGCCGCGCTGGCCTTCGGCTCTGTCGAATACATCATGCGCGACGTGCCCTGGGGCTGGCTGATCCGCTACATGCACTCCACCGGTGCTTCGGCCTTCTTCGTGGTGGTCTACCTGCACATGTTCCGTGGCCTCCTTTACGGCAGCTACCGCAAGCCGCGTGAACTGGTCTGGATCTTCGGCTGCGCGATTTTCCTGTGCCTGATGGCCGAGGCCTTCATGGGCTACCTGTTGCCATGGGGCCAGATGAGCTACTGGGGCGCGCAGGTGATCGTCAACCTGTTTGCTGCCATCCCCTTCATCGGCCCTGACCTGGCGCTGCTGATCCGCGGCGACTATGTGGTGGGCGACGCGACGCTGAACCGCTTCTTTGCTTTCCACGTGATTGCCGTGCCGCTGGTGCTGCTGGGCCTGGTGGCCGCGCACATCATCGCCTTGCATGAAGTCGGCTCCAACAATCCCGACGGCGTCGAGATCAAGGGCCCGAATGCGCCCAAGGACGCCGCAGGCCACCCCTTGGACGGCATCCCCTTCCACCC
>NZ_JBFUBD010000833.1:0-584 GCF_056405935.1 Polaromonas sp. P1_E3 | reverse complement strand
GCCTTGAGCAGGGAGCAACGCGCCAAAGTCGAGGGCGAGGCGCAGGCGCTCGCGATTGAGCGATTCAAGGCCAAAGCCAGTGAGGTGGCGCGCAGTTTTGGGTTTGCCGGCTATTCGCTGCGTGAAGTCTCGGTGAATGCCAACGACCAGAGCTCTCCACCGCGTCCCCGCATGATGGCCATGTCGGCCAAGGCTGAAATGGCCGATGCCTCGGTGCCTGTGGAGGCCGGCAAGAGCACGGTGCTGGTTAACGTGTCGGGCTCCGTGCAGATGAAGTAAGGCCGGCAGGCGCCGGCGTTTGCGCGGGGTCTGCTTTGAAAGTTTTACGCACGTGGCGCGCCACTATCCGTGTGCGGGCGTGGTCATACGCCCAGTTAAAGCAGAAGGTGTAGGGCAAAAAGAACAGCACGATCGCGATATCCAGCACAAAGGCTTCCCATAGGCTGATGTCCAGCCACCATGCCGCCAGCGGCACCACCGCGATGATCAGGCCGATTTCAAACATGACGGCATGCACTGCACGCGCCGCCAGGGTGCGCTGAAAGCCCATGCGCCGCTGCGCCCGGTCAAACAAGGCGTTGAAC
>NZ_JBFUBD010000832.1:0-584 GCF_056405935.1 Polaromonas sp. P1_E3 | reverse complement strand
CCTCGGCCCCATGCTGCTCAGCAACATCCTGCAGTCGCTGTCGGGCACGCTGAACAACGTGTACGTCGGCCAGATGATCGGTGTCGGCGCATTGGCGGCGGTGTCCAGCTTTTTCCCGATCCTGTTCTTCTTCATCGCCTTCACCATCGGCCTGGGCGCGGGCGCTTCGGTGCTGATCGGCCAGGCCTGGGGAGCGCGCGACACCGGCAAGGTCAAGGCCATTGCCGGCACGACGCTCAGCGTCGGCCTGATTTTTGGTTTGMTCGTCGCGCTGTTTGGCGGCGCCTTTACCGGGCCTTTGCTCCGGGCACTGGGCACACCGGCCGACATCTTGCCCGACGCCACGCTCTATGCACGCATCATGATGGTGGCGGGGCCCGGTCTCTTCGTCTACCTGCTGRCCACCGCCATGCTGCGTGGTGTGGGCGACACCGTCAACCCGCTCTACACCCTGGGCATTTCCACCGTGGTCGGCCTCGCCGTCACACCGGCGTTGWTCCGCGGCTGGTTCGGTCTGCCGCAGCTGGGCGTGGCCAGCGGCGCGGTGGCTTCGGTGCTGTCGATGGTGACGGCCACGGCCTGGC
>NZ_JBFUBD010000831.1:0-585 GCF_056405935.1 Polaromonas sp. P1_E3 | reverse complement strand
GCAACGGTTAGCTATTAGACTTGATTACGCTGCCCTCCTCCGAATTACTCATCGGATGAATCGCTCGGGCGAAAAACGTTGCTATTGGCCAATAACAGACGTGGAGTTTCAAACATGAAGTACAAAAAAGAATCAGACATCATCACCGCAACCGAGGAGACTTGCGGTCTGCGGTGGACAGAACTCTTCGCGTTGAATAGCGGTTTGGTTGGGAACGAGAATGCAAGCGGACAAGTCTTTCTTCACATGATTGACGATGACGAACTAGCGGATGCTGCACTGAGGTTGTTACGTCAGCAAGGTAAAACTCGCAACGATATCGGCCATAAGCAGACAACTTAAAAGCTCCTTCATCAATGTTCGCTGTTCACCCACTTTTCAATTCCTGGTTTGGCCGGTTGAATCTTTCTCTGCTCAAACTGAACGAAACCGAGATTCCGAGCTTTACGCGGAATCCTGATTGGGATTGCGCTATTGACGAAAAGAATGCAGTAATGGTGTTCCAGCTAATCAGCACTACGGATCAGATGAGAGATAACTACTACCGATACGTCTTGGCGGCAGGATCTCGAATGTATGTCGCTG
>NZ_JBFUBD010000830.1:0-588 GCF_056405935.1 Polaromonas sp. P1_E3 | reverse complement strand
GTTCAGGCGCGCGGCTCAGGGGCACGTCTTCCAGGTCAAGCGGGTCCACATCGAGGCCGGGGCGCAGGAACTGCTGCGACATGTTGATGATGACGTAGCGCGACCCCTCAGGATGCGGGATCACATGCACACGGTAAGGCAGGATGAAACTCAAATAGCCGCGCCGGAAGGGCCGCACCGTGCCGGCCACGTTCTGCTCGGTGTCGCCCTGCAGGCTGATCTGGATCTGGAAGTACTCATGCCGGTGCGGCCGCACCAGTGGCGGCCGAACCAGTTGCGACCGGATGTCGAAATCGAGGTGGTCGGCCCGCTCGGACATGCCGTAGGTCTTGATGTCTGTCATGCGCCGTATTCTCGGGCTTGGGCCTTTGCTGTTGTTTCTTTTCGGAATCTTTTATTTCTGTCTTGACAGAAATTTCAGACGGCGTATATTCAGAGCCATGGAACTCAGCCCCGTCGCCCGCAAATTCGTCGTCCACTGGGGAGAAATGGGCACTGCCTGGGGCGTGAACCGTACTGTTTCACAAATCCACGCCCTGCTTTTCTTCCACGGCCGCCCGCTGCATGCCGAAGACATCGCCGATACGC
>NZ_JBFUBD010000829.1:0-591 GCF_056405935.1 Polaromonas sp. P1_E3 | reverse complement strand
ATCAAATACGCCGCCAGCCTCTGCAAGTTTTTCCCGAAGAGCTGTCAAGGCAGGACCGGACAATGCCTGCAGCGCGTTGTCCTTGCGGTCCCCTCCCTCATCCTTTGACACACACCACCTGCTTGAGCGTGTAGACCACCTCCACCAGGTCGCTCTGCGCCAGCATCACGGCGTCGATGTCCTTGTAGGCCATGGGGATCTCGTCGATGACGTCGGCGTCCTTGCGGCATTCCACGCCCTCTGTGGCCTTGATCTGGTCGTCCACCGTGAACAGCTTCTTGGCCTGGGTACGGCTCATGGTGCGGCCCGCCCCGTGGCTGCAGCTCATGAAGCTGTCCGGGTTGCCCTTGCCGCGCACGATGAAACTCCTGGCGCCCATGCTGCCGGGAATGATCCCGAGCTCTCCCGCCCTGGCGCTCACGGCGCCCTTTCGGGTCACAAACACCTCCTGCCCAAAGTGCGTTTCCTTCTGCACATAGTTGTGGTGGCAGTTCACCGCCTCCAGGTGCGTCTCAAACGGCTTGCTGATCACCTTGCGCAGCGCGCCTATGGCCGCCTGCATCATCACCTCGCGGTTCAGGCGCGCGAACT
>NZ_JBFUBD010000828.1:0-591 GCF_056405935.1 Polaromonas sp. P1_E3 | reverse complement strand
GTATTGGGCCCACATCACCACCGGCACCCACGTGGCGCAGATCTGCCTGTTTCTGCTGGTCGAGGCGCGCTTCATTCCCGGCGTGCTGCTACAGACGGCCCCGCCCCGGGGACGGCAAGGCCAGGGCGTGGGCAGCTATGAGTTGATAGACCTGGACCTGTCGCGCTACGACGCGATCAACGCGCGGCTCGCAGTGGCGCAGCAGGATGCTGTCTCTTTCCTCAAAAGCGGCATCGCCACGCGCAACCCGCGCTTCAACACGATGATCGAGGAGATCGAACGCATCGCGGTACAGAGCAAGGCGCCCATTCTGCTGACCGGGCCCACGGGCGCGGGCAAGTCCATGCTGGCGCGGCGCATCTTTGAACTCAAAAAGTCACGCCACCAGGTCAGCGGCGCTTTTGTCGACGTCAACTGCGCAACGCTGCACGGCGACGGGGCCGGCTCCACATTGTTCGGCCACAAGAAGGGCTCGTTCACCGGTGCAGCCAGCGACCGCCCCGGCCTGCTGCGCACCGCCGACAAGGGCGTGCTGTTTCTCGACGAGATCGGCGAGCTGGGCCTGGACGAGCAGGCCATGCTGCTCAAGGC
>NZ_JBFUBD010000827.1:0-591 GCF_056405935.1 Polaromonas sp. P1_E3 | reverse complement strand
CCCCAAGAGCGCGCCGAGAATTGCGGACGCGAGTGCCGCCGAGAGAACCTCACAGACGGAAAATCGAAGGCGTGCCAAAACTGCAACCTAACGTTTGGGATGAGAGACGTGACGCGGCTTGCCGGCAAACACCCTCTCGATTGAAGGATTGGGCATTACCGGTGCACCTGGCATGCTGCCTCCAGGAAAGGCACTCCGTGCGCCTCCGGGGCAGATAGGTTAGGTTTCATGGCTTGTGAAAAGCGTAATTGGCTTACATCCGCCGGTCGTTCCGCCTAACGCGCTCCTTTGATTTGTTGAGCAGCGAGTTGCGCTGTCCTCTTGATTCCATCTCGATACGCTTCAACCAGCTCCGCCGCTCTATTGAGGGCATCCTCGAACGATGCGAACGTGTAATTTGCGTTGGCGGTGATCTCGTCATCCGAATTCTTGCTGGCGTCTGCGCCATAGCTGATGGATTGCGAATAGATCGAATTCTCCGTCTTTATGTCTACGAGTTCAAACGAGATATTCAACCTGGGGGCGAACGTCGTCTTTAGCCGACTGGAATAAAGTCCCATATTTGATATGGTCACTGTCAGTATGCTGTCC
>NZ_JBFUBD010000826.1:0-591 GCF_056405935.1 Polaromonas sp. P1_E3 | reverse complement strand
GGTTAATAAGGGCACTCGAGATATTTTCACCCGGATCAAATAAGTAGTTTATATCACCCGGATATAATTTGGCAAGTTTTGGCAGAAAAAGGTGTAAAAGCCTGTAAATCAGGTTCTATAGCTAATTAATCATCTAACTAGTCTATTTAATATTCTTTTGAGTTTGGGTGAAGCTAGGCTAAATTCGCGACCTGTTCAAAAAAAGAGCCTCACGTTTTACAAAAACGTGCACTGGCGACAAGGTTTAGCGAATTTTCATGATCGAGCTCAAAGGCATTTTTCAAACCTACAAGGGCCCCACGGGCCCGGTCGAAGCACTGCGGGGCGTCGACCTTCATATCAACCCAGGCGAGGTCTACGGCATCATCGGCCGCAGCGGTGCGGGCAAAAGCTCATTGGTGCGCGTGGTCAACCTGCTGAACCGGCCGACGGCCGGCCAGGTTCTGGTAGGCGGCCGGGAACTGACTTCGCTGAACGGCGAAGCACTGCGCGTAGCCCGGCGCGACATCGGCATCATCTTTCAGCATTTCAATTTGCTGTCGTCCCGCACCGTGTACGGCAACGTGGCCCTGCCGCTGGAAATTGCGGGGC
>NZ_JBFUBD010000825.1:0-595 GCF_056405935.1 Polaromonas sp. P1_E3 | reverse complement strand
CGCCTGCAACTTCCAGCCGCTGAAAGAAGGCTACCGCGCCTGGGCCGCCGGCTTTGGCCTGCCSGCCACGCTSTCGGGCAAGAAGCTGGACGGCGCCTATGARTTCATCAACTGGTTCCTCGACGGCTGGGCCGGCGCTTATCTGAACCGCCAGGGTTATTACAGCGCCGTGCTGGAAACCGCCAAGGCGAAGATGGACGCCTACGAGTGGGCCTACTGGATGGAAGGCAAGCCCGCCTCGCAGGACATCAAGAGCCCGAATGGAGATGTGCTGGCCAAGACGGGCGCGGTGCGCGACGGCGGCAGCTATGAAGCCCGCATGGGCGGCATCGCCTGCTGGAATGCGGTGATGGACGAAAACAATTACATGGTGCAGAAGTGGAATGAGTTCGTGGCGGCTTGATTAAGTACCCCCCTGTGGTCGCTCACTTCGTGTAGCGGCCTCTCCCCTACAGGGGACGACACTGCGGCCCGGCGAAGCCGGTTCCGCGTGTCCTGGAACAGGCTTCGCTTCGCTTGCCCTTGATACCGGACGCCGGCGGTAAGCGCAACTCAACCATTTGGATTTTTATGAGCGCACCTGCAATCACTGCCC
>NZ_JBFUBD010000824.1:0-597 GCF_056405935.1 Polaromonas sp. P1_E3 | reverse complement strand
CTTTTTATCAACGAGGGGCTCCTTGTGAACAAGACTGAACTGATCGAGCACATTGCCAAGCATGCTGATATTTCCAAAGCTGCCGCTACGCGCGCACTGGAGTCAACCATTGGCGCTGTGAAAACAACCCTGAAAAAAGGAGGCTCGGTGTCTCTGGTGGGTTTCGGCACTTTTGCCGTGGGAAAACGTGCCGCGCGCACCGGTCGCAATCCACGTACCGGCGATGCGATTAAAATCAAGGCTGCCAAGGTTCCAAAGTTCCGTCCAGGCAAAGCTCTCAAGGATGCTTTGAACTGAACGGAAACTCAACGTGGGGTGCTTAGCTCAGTTGGTAGAGCAGCGCCCTTACACGGCGTAGGTCGGCGGTTCGAGCCCGTCAGCACCCACCACCCACGAAAAAAGGCGAACATGGTTCGCCTTTTTTGTTGTTGGCTCCCGGTTTGTTCGTAAAGCTGTTGCAGCACAGGAAGTTCGAGATGTTTGATTTCATTCGCAAGCACACCAAGGTCACCATGGCGTTGCTGTTTTTGCTGATCGTTCCGTCCTTTATCTTGGTGGGCATGAACGCCAATGGCCCCTCAGGGAACAACAGCGGGG
>NZ_JBFUBD010000823.1:0-600 GCF_056405935.1 Polaromonas sp. P1_E3 | reverse complement strand
GCTTCCTCTTCGGTCGCAACCGTAGGGCCGGTGTTGTTCAGCAGCAGGGTTTCAGCGTCGGGTGCCTGCTCGTACACGGCCACGCCCATGTCATTGAGCATGTTGACCACGACTTCCAGCGTTTCCGCATCGACCAGCTTGTCGGGAAGGTGATCGGAAATTTCACCGTGCGTGAGGTAGCCGCGGGTTTTACCCAGCTTGATCAGGGTTTTCAGGCGCAGGCGGCGCTTGAGCATGTCTTCTTCGGAGAGGACGGTTTCGTCCAGGCCGAATTCCTTCATCAGGGCGCGTTCCTTCGCCTTGCTGATCTTCATGCGCAGCGGCTTGACCTTCTCGGTCGTTTCCGCCACGGGCTCGCCGACCAGGTCGTCTTCAATGTCGGACAGGTCGAGGTCTTCGCCGTCCTTGGGCGCCGCGGTGGCGTTCTTGGGCTTGCGGCCGCGCTTGGCGCCGGTGGTGGCTGCAGGCGCAGCACCATCGGCCGCCGGGTTCTTGGGCGGGCGGCCGGGTTTCTTTTTCACGGGCACGTCGGCAGGGGCGGCGAGGGGCTTGGATTCAGGGCTGGACTTGGTCGGCACGGCAGGAGCTTTCTTCAGGGGC
>NZ_JBFUBD010000822.1:0-603 GCF_056405935.1 Polaromonas sp. P1_E3 | reverse complement strand
TGGGGTGGTCGCGGATTTCCAGCGGCTTGCCTTCCGCAATCAAACGGCCGCGCGCCAGCACGATCATGCGGTCGGCGTAGGCAAACACCACGTCCATGCTGTGCTCGGTAAACAGCACCGCCATGCCCCGGTCAATGACCAGTTGTTTGGTCAGCGCCATCAGGTCGTTGCGCTCTTTTGGCGCCATGCCGGCTGTCGGCTCATCCATGAGCAGCAACTTGGGGTTGTTGGCCATTGCCATGGCCAATTCGACGCGTTTGACATCCCCGTAAGCGAGCACGCTGCAGGGGCGGTCAGCCTGCGCCTTCATGTTGACCTGCTCAAGGAGTGCCATGGCCTCGTCGCGTTTGTAGTCTGCGGCGCGGCGCCACATGGAAAACAATTTGCTGTCCGCGGACAGCAAGGTCATCTGAACGTTTTCCACCACTGTCAGCGAAGAAAAGGTTTCAGCGATCTGGAATGTCCGGCTGACGCCTAAGCGCCAGATCTGGCGAGGCGCCAGGCCGATCAGCTCCTTGGAGTCCAGCTGGATGGATCCGGCATCTGCGCGCAGCTGGCCATTGACCATGTTGAACATCGTTGATTTTCCGGCGCCGTTGGGGC
>NZ_JBFUBD010000821.1:0-604 GCF_056405935.1 Polaromonas sp. P1_E3 | reverse complement strand
CCTCAGCGAATGCCGACCCGAACCTTGTCGGCCAGTGGAAGTCTGATTCCGAGATCAGCATGCGCTTCAACAATGAGCGCGCAAAGCTGGACAGCAAGACGGCGCTGTTTCTTTCGCAGGTGATGGGTCATATGACCCTGACCTTCACGGGAGACGCCATGACGTCCGAGCTGCCGTATCTGGAGACGAAAACGCAGGAAGGCCGAAAGAGGCCACTGACAGGCTTTCGTGAAACCCATCCGTACCGCGTCCTGGGCATTGCTTCGGATTCGGTTGCAGTCAAAACCATTGCGCCCGTGACCGGCAGGGACACCATCACTGTCTATAACTTCATAGGCCCAGACATGCTGTGGGTGTACGCAGGCGGCGAAGACAACTCGCAGAGCCTTCATCTGCGTGATTACTATGTGCGGGTAAAGGAATTGCCCAAGGCCGAAGCGTCCAAGCCGGATACGCCTAAAAGCGCACAGCCCTAGGGACGTCTTGCCTTCCGCAGCAGATTCGGTAACTTAATCGGCGCGCTGGCGGGACGGGCTACGCAGCCACTCGGGATTGGCGTGCGTCCAGCTCCCGGCAACGCGACAGTTCGTTTTTCCCCCAGCCC
>NZ_JBFUBD010000820.1:0-606 GCF_056405935.1 Polaromonas sp. P1_E3 | reverse complement strand
CAAATGACTTGGCCGATCTGGATATTTTCTCCACACTGCCGCCGTCATAGCCGTAGCGTGCGAAGACGCGGGTCGCCGCGCGCAGGATATTGTCGCGCGTGGTCTGTGCGGCTTGCTCCCGAATGCCGGGTCGCTTGGCTGGAACGCGTTTGGCTGTTGCGATGCGCGGTTTGATGATTCCGGCCGTCTTGGCTGTCATGTAGTGGTACCCAGTCGCGGTTTATGCATGATCAAGCGAGGGTTGGGAAACGGCATTTCCGTTGCGATGCAGTGAGTTGAAAGCTGGCCCGGCCACCTTTATTGCTCGGCAAAAGCGCGTTCGATTACGAAATCGCCCGGCTTGGAGGTATTGCCTTCGACGAAGCCCTTGCCTTCCAGCATGTGCTTGAGGTCCTTGAGCATGGCAGGGCTGCCGCAGATCATGACGCGGTCATTTGCCGGATTCAGCGCCGGCAGCTTCAGGTCGGCCAGCATCTTCCCGCTTTCGATCAGGTCAGTAACCCGGCCCATGTTGCGGTACGCTTCGCGCGTCACGGTGGGGTAGTACAGCAACTGCCTGGAGATCAATTCGCCGAGAAACTCATGCTGGGGCAGATGGTCCACCAC
>NZ_JBFUBD010000819.1:0-609 GCF_056405935.1 Polaromonas sp. P1_E3 | reverse complement strand
GGTCAGTATTCGGACAAGGGCCGCAAGGAAACCAACCAGGATTTCCACGGCATCTATGTGCCGAAAGAGCCGCAGCTGAGCGCCAAGGGCATCGCCATTGCGCTGGCCGACGGCATCAGCAGCAGCGCCGTCAGCGACGTAGCCAGCCAGTACGCCGTCACCGGTTTCCTGGAAGACTACTACTGCACCTCCGAGGCGTGGTCGGTCAAGACATCGGCCGAGCGGATATTGAGCGCCACCAATTCCTGGCTGCACGCGCAGACGCAGAAAAGCCAGTACCGTTACGACAAGGACAAGGGCTATGTGTGCACGCTGAGCGCCATGGTCATCAAGTCGACGACCGCACATATTTTTCATGTCGGTGATTCACGCATTTACCGCCTGCGCGGCAAGGCGCTGGAACAGCTGACCAACGACCACCGCGTATGGATTTCCCAGGGCCAAAGCTACCTCGGCCGTGCGCTGGGCTTCAAGCCACAGCTGGAGATTGACTACCAGACCCAGCAGGTGGAGCAGGGCGACATTTTTTTACTGGCCACCGACGGGGTGTACGAACATGTCAGCGAATACGACATGGCCGGCCTCATCCACATCTGCGCTGACGAGCCT
>NZ_JBFUBD010000818.1:0-612 GCF_056405935.1 Polaromonas sp. P1_E3 | reverse complement strand
GCCACCGGTGGCGCGGGCAMATGCCCAGGGATACAGCGCGGAGCGGATATTGCCGAGGTGGATAAATCCGGTGGGTGAAGGCGCGAAGCGGGTTCTGGTTTTTTGGGTCATTGGGGCAGTCATGCAGTCATGCAGTCATACGATAAGGCTCAGGCCGCGGGTCAGGTCGGCCTTGATGTCGTCCACGTGGTCCAGCCCGACGGCCACGCGAACCAGGCCCTGGCCGATGCCGGCGGCCTGGCGCTGCTCTTCGCTCAGGCGCCCATGCGACGTCGTGGCTGAATGGCTGATGATGGTTTTGGTGTCGCCGAGATTGGTCGCAATGCTGAGCACCTGCGTGCTGTTGATCACCTTGAAAGCATTGGCGCGGGCCGCTTCCGGCGTGTCGCCACGCACGTCAAACGACAGCACCGCGCCACCCAGCCCTGATTGCTGGCGCATGGCCAGTTCGTGCTGCGGGTGCGATTCGAGGCCGGGGTAATAAACGCGCGCCACCGCTGGCTGCGTTTCAAGCCACCTTGCAACGGCCAGGGCGTTGGCGCTTTGCGCCTGCATGCGAATGTTCAGCGTCTCCAGCCCCTTGAGCACGACCCAGGCGTTAAAAGGTGCGAG
>NZ_JBFUBD010000817.1:0-617 GCF_056405935.1 Polaromonas sp. P1_E3 | reverse complement strand
ACTCTACAATTTTTCCATGCGACTCCAAAAGGTCGAGCAGATTTCCCTTTGTCATGAAATGCAACGCCCCTGCGACGATTAGCGTCGGCGTTGGGTTATTAAGTGCGGCAAGAATCGTAGGCAGCCACTGCTTGTTTCGCTCATCGAGCAGTAAGCGCTTTGTGACTCCAAGACGAAGAAAGGGGAGATCCTTGACCACTGCTTCGAATCCAGCGAAGTCGCGTTTAGCCCAAGCATGATGCATCCGCTGAAGGTTGGTACCAGGGGCGGATAGGTCAGCAGCCAGGATGCGAAGACCGGTAACAATTTCCTCAATGGGCATTTGGTCTGCACCGTCAAAGAAACTCTGCGTCGTCTCAAGAAACGATAATTTCTTCGAATCAATCTTCGTTTGCTGCTTCACAAAGTTTTCGACACCTAACGCCCTTGAATGCGTCATAAGGGGGGCCATCATCATGATTGCCCAAGGCTTTGCAAATGCTAACTCGGGAAGTACGGCGTTTGGCTGCCAGAGCTTTAGGATTGTTTGCCAGTCATTTGCCGGCAAGCGTGAGGCCAAATCATTTGGTGTGTCTTGGGCAAAGTGCGGAGGTGGGCCATTGGCATCGATCTCCAAG
>NZ_JBFUBD010000816.1:0-619 GCF_056405935.1 Polaromonas sp. P1_E3 | reverse complement strand
ACCCTGAACCATGCTGTTGACGGCTGCTGCGTCGGCCAGGTCTGCGAGCACGACCTCTTCATTGGCGGCAGCATCACCGAAGGACTGCACGTCCGACAGCCGCAGCACCGAACAATTTGCTTTCAGGCGCTCGCGCAAGGCCTTGCCCAAGCCACCGGCCGCGCCGGTCAGCAAGAGCTTTTCGTGAACTTTGATGGTCATTTTTTGGATCTGCGCCCAGTGCGATGGCAAACACTGGACTTTTTTTTGAAGTTTGTTAAAGTCAACCCAAGAACGCGGTAGTCATAGGTTGTCTGATGACTCGGAATTCTCCAATTCGCCCCCTAGCTTGTCAATGGTTTTTTAATGGACTCAAGGAAAACCCCTAGTCGCTCTGAGCCAAGTCTTACGGCTGGCTTTCAAGAAGAGCCGTTGCGTATGCGCCGCCCGCGCGGACTGGTGGGTGAGATCGTCRAAAATCTGGCCACCAGCATCCGTTCGGGCCACTTGCAGCCGGGCGAAAAACTGCCGACCGAAGCGGAAATCATGGCCCGCTTTGACGTGAGCCGGACGGTCGTGCGCGAGTCCTTGTCCAAACTCCAGGCCTCCGGGCTGGTCGAAACCCGGCACGGGATCGGCA
>NZ_JBFUBD010000815.1:0-620 GCF_056405935.1 Polaromonas sp. P1_E3 | reverse complement strand
CTGCTCCCCTGCCACGCGGCTGGACGAGCTGCCGCTGCCAAAAGACAGCTTGCCGGGTTTCGATTTGGCCAGGGCGATGAACTCGGCCACGCTGTTGACCGGCAACGCGGGGTTGACCACCATGATCTGGCCGCCGCGGCCCAGCGCGGTCAGCGGTGCAAAGTCCTTGACGGGGTCGTATGGCAGTTTCTTGAACAGGTGCTCATTGGCCGACTGGGTGGTGTTGGTGGTGATGAACACGGTGTAGCCGTCGGGCTTTGCCTTGGCCGCTGCCTGAGCGCCGATGAAACTGTTGGCGCCGGGCTTGTTGTCGACCACCACGCTGACCTTGGTGTCGTTGGTCACGGCCTGGCCGATGGCGCGCGCCAGCTGGTCGGTCGCGCTGCCGGCCGCAAACGGCACGACAAAGGTGATGGGCTTTTCCGGAAAGCCCTGTGCTTGGGCCACAACCGGCACAGCGAGGGGCACGACGGCCCAAAGGGCGGCAATGCCCATCATGGCGGGGCGGATGCGGCTACGGATGGATTTTTGAGGGGTGATTTTCATGTTGTCTCCTATGTTGTGATGTGACGTACCTGACGTTGTTGATCTCGTCTTGGTTTTCCGAGGAATCTATTCCG
>NZ_JBFUBD010000814.1:0-622 GCF_056405935.1 Polaromonas sp. P1_E3 | reverse complement strand
TAGACCATCCTCAATGATCTTCACTGTAATACGTGCCTGCGTAACGTTAGTGCGAAATTTGTCTGGATTATTTCMGTCGTAGTTATCGCTCGCTGCCTGCACAGATTTCAGTACGTCTCTTGCCTTCTCATATTGCTCTAATGTGTACATTTCTTCTCGCCAAATGATAATTGGGTAACCGCAGTGGCGTGCGCCAGCCTATCAAAGGTTGGAGCCAGATACTTCTCGTACTGCGGCTTGCAGTGCTCGAGGATAAACCCAGTACTTTTGTCGGTTCTTCTGCCGTTGAAAAGTAACGTGTACTTCCCCTTGTGCTTACCATTCAGATTCTGTCTGGCCTCGTTCTTGAATTCCTCTGAGGTCATAAGCCAGGTCTTGTCCATACGCTCCGAGTAGAAGACAAACCAATAATTTGGCCGGATTTCCTCATGTGGGATTCCAGCAAACAAAGCACCGTGGCCGTCGAGTACGTCTGCTGAGCGGGCTTTAATTTGTACAAGGGCCATCGTGCCATTGCCGCGCTTCACTATCGCATCGACTGCATGATCGTCAACCAACGGCATGTACACGTCGAGGCCCTCCTTCAGCATCCGGCCGACGATAAAGTACTCCATGCGTTTAC
>NZ_JBFUBD010000813.1:0-622 GCF_056405935.1 Polaromonas sp. P1_E3 | reverse complement strand
ATGCCTGGTCACATCGGCACGTGGCACGGTCAGGGCTGGGCAGAATTGCTCGATCACGACCTCGAGGCAGCGCAGGCCAGTTTTTCCACAGCCCTTGAGATGGACCGTAACTTCTCCGAAAGCCATGGCGGCATGGCAGTTGTGCTGGCGCTCAAAAAGCAAACACATGAAGCCAGGCAGCACGCGGAGCGTGCCATAGGACTGGACAAAAACAATTTGTCGGGACGCTATGCCGAAGCTCTGCTCAATGGAGAGGTGAAGGATGACGTTGCTATCCGAAAACTCGCGCAAAGATTGCTTGCAAGCCGGAAGAATCTGTCCGGTGTGAGCATTCCGGATTTCACGGGGATTTACCGCAAGTAACCAGCTTCTCGGCTTAGGGATAGAGGTTATTGGAGCTGGCCCGCCTTGGGTACTTGGGCTCGCTTTTCTTTCGATCGCAGGTGCTTCTTAACGGTGTTCGGAGCTAGGCCTGTACGCTAACTTGCAATATGCTTGATCGGTTTTGGCATCGAAGTAGAAGCTCATAAAACAAATAATGCTGTGCCGATCAAAACAGCGGCTACGACAATCATTAAAGCCATCAGCGACCAGCGCGGACTGGGGTGACTCAAGATAGCTG
>NZ_JBFUBD010000812.1:0-623 GCF_056405935.1 Polaromonas sp. P1_E3 | reverse complement strand
TGCCGCGCGACCATGTGGAGGTGCTGGGCACCTTGCCGACCTACGTCACCGGCACCGCTTTCATCATCACGCCGGTCGTGGCGCTGGTGAAGCCCGGCTTCGTGCTGCAGCCCAACCCCGGTGAAGTCGCAGATGTCTTCGAGGTGCCGCTGGGCTACCTGATGAACCCGGCCAACCATCGCCGCCACGAGATGGAATTCGACGGCGCCCTACGCCAATGGCTTTCCATGCCGTACTCCGACCCCTCCATGGAAGGTGATGGCAACGAGGCCAGGGAGCGCTATATCTGGGGCGCGACGGCTGGCATGCTGCGTAATCTCTATCGTTTTCTGAGCGCATAGGCCCACCCCCGTCCAGGCTCACTAGCGTGTAGCCCGTTCCCCCCTTCCAGGGGGCGGCGCCTGGGGCCGGCAAAGCCGGACCCTCGGCCCCCGCTGGTGAAATACCTCAGTCACGAGTCGTACCCAAAGAATTCTTCAAGCCAGCATGAGCCGTGGAACCGGCTGTGCCGGGCCGCAGGCGGGCGGCCCCCGAGGGGCTGGAGCCCGCGGCTCCAAGCCTGCCTGCGCAGGCTTGGACGGGCGACAGAGGCGAAGCGTCTCGCGAGCCGCGGCCTGCAAGGC
>NZ_JBFUBD010000811.1:0-626 GCF_056405935.1 Polaromonas sp. P1_E3 | reverse complement strand
GCTCTAACCAGCTGAGCTACGCGCCTAAGGACTGTTCGAAGCTCGTATTGTAGCAAAGCAAAACGGCTATCTCGCCCCACCTTGAAAATTTGCCCAAAAAAGTCCCGCAGCCCGGCTCAGCGTCTGCGCGCAGACCGCACGCCGGGCACCTCAGCAACGACAGCCAGCACCTGGTTCAAACGCCCTGATTGCGCAACCTCCACGGTGAACGTCATCCATGCCGTTCCGCCGCGGTTGTCCTTGACCGATTGCGTCTGCACGCCGATTACATTCATTTTTTCCCTGGCAAAGACCTCGGAAATATCACGCAGCAGGCCCTGCCGGTCAGCCGCTTCGACGGAAACATCCACCGGATAGACCGCACCGTCCGCGGTCTTGGGTGCATTCCATTCGACCTCAATCACACGGTCGGGACTGCCGCTGGCCATATTGCGGAAATTGCTGCAATCGCTGCGATGGATGCTGACACCTTTGCCTTTGGTCACAAAACCGAGAATCTCGTCGGGCGGCGCAGGCTTGCAGCATTTGGCCAATTGCGTCAGGAGGGAACCCATACCAACCACCAGCACGCCACCGGTTTTGGCCTTCGGGTTTGGCTGGCGTGCCTTCTTCGCCAGCACATAATC
>NZ_JBFUBD010000810.1:0-639 GCF_056405935.1 Polaromonas sp. P1_E3 | reverse complement strand
CGCTACACCGGACAGCTCAAACTCCCCGCCCAGCAAAGCCAGCGCTGCAGTCAAGGGCCGCATCGCCGTGCCGGCATTGCCTAGAAACAGCTTGACCGGGGTGTGAACCTTGCGGCCGCYGAGCCCGGCAATAACCGCCGTGCTACCGTCCTGCCTTACCTCGCAGCCAAGTTGCCTGAGCGCCGCAAGCATTACGGCGGTGTCGTCAGACGTCAGCAGGTCGTGAACTGTGGTTTCGCCGTGGCTCAGCGCGGCCAGCAACAGGACTCGATTGGAAATGCTTTTGGACCCGGGCAGGCGGACGGTGCCTCCCGCTCCGCTCAAGGGGGGGATGTCCAGGAACTCGATGTCGAACATGAACTGCCGGTTTTACTTGTGCGATTTTGAAGAGATGCGCCAGTTGGCGCGCGTCTCGCTGGCCTGCTCGATGAGTGTCTCAAGACCGTCGCCGTTGCTGCCGGAAATAAGTTGCTCGAGGGATTGCAGCGTCTGCTGAAAAATCTTGGACTGCGCCAGCAATTCTTCGCGGTTGGCAATCAGGATATCCCGCCACATTTTTGGGTCACTGGCAGCGATACGGGTGAAGTCGCGGAAACCAGGTCCGGCGAGCGACATGTAATCCTTCCCATGCTCCTGCCC
>NZ_JBFUBD010000809.1:0-640 GCF_056405935.1 Polaromonas sp. P1_E3 | reverse complement strand
TGCCCATGTAGGCCGGGTCAAGTCCGGTGGTCGCGTAGCTGGCGATGCGGGCCAATGGTTTGAGGCCCAGTGCGGCGGCTTTTTTGGCCGTCATCACCATCACGGCGGCAGCGCCGTCGTTCAGGCCCGAGGCATTGCCGGCCGTCACGCCACCGGCTTTGTCGAACGCAGGGCGCAGGCCTGCCAGGCCTTCGGCGCTGGTCTTGCGGTTAATGAACTCGTCAGCGGCAAACACCACCGGGTCGCCCTTTTTCTGGGGAATGGTGATGGGGATGATCTCGTCCTTGAATTTGCCGGCGTCCTGCGCGGCCGCAGCCTTGGTCTGGCTGCCCAGTGCAAGCGCATCTTGTGCTTCGCGGTTGATGCTGTATTTCTTGGCCACGTTCTCGGCGGTGATGCCCATGTGGTACTGGTTGTAGACGTCCCACAGTCCGTCGACGATCATGGAGTCGATCATCTTCCAGTCACCCATGCGCTGGCCGTCGCGCGAGCCATTGAGCACGTGCGGCGCGGCACTCATGTTCTCCTGGCCGCCGGCGATCACGATTTCGCTGTCGCCCGTGGCCACCGCCTGCGCTGCCAGCATGACGGCCTTCAGACCCGACCCACACACCGCGTTGATCGTAAGGCCCGGGATGCC
>NZ_JBFUBD010000808.1:0-641 GCF_056405935.1 Polaromonas sp. P1_E3 | reverse complement strand
GTGTGCACAGCGTCACCAGGGTCGCGATGGACAGCGGTATGTAGCGCATGGATGCGATCACGCACATTTGGGCGGAGATGGTTGTCACGCCGATCAGCGCGTAAAGGGCCATGCCGCTGCGGCTGGCCGTGCGCAACCGGGCGGCGATGCCGCCCTTGTCGGCGCTGAACACCAAATGCAGGGCCAGGCCGCACACAGCACCGATGAGCGCGCCCAGCACGGGCTCGTTCCAGCTGCGCACTGCCGAGCCGCGAAGTACATTGCCGATCGCGTAAGCCAGCGAGCTGCCCGCGCCCAGAAACAGCACCGACTGCAGCAACCGCTGGCGCAGGCCGAACTTCATGGTGGAAGGCGCAGGCCCACCGTCCGGGGGGAGTTCCGGCGTGGGACCGCGGCGCGAGAAAAACCCGGGCTTGTAGCTCACCAGTATCAGGCCGCCTATGGTCATGACCATGCCCAGCGCCACCAGCACGCCCAGCCGTTCACCCAGCAGGAGCCACGCCATCAGCGCGGTGAAAAGCGGGCTGCTGACCTGAAAGATGCTGGCCTTGGCGGGGCCGAAACGCACCACGGATTCGTAGAAAAACCAGCGCCCCAGGTAGGTGGAAAAGGCACCGGCAGCAGCGAACATCCAGAACGCC
>NZ_JBFUBD010000807.1:0-643 GCF_056405935.1 Polaromonas sp. P1_E3 | reverse complement strand
TGCTGTCCGCCAAAGCCATGGACCAGCTGACCACGGCGACGGTGAACAACACTGGTGTCATTGAAGCGAAGACGATCCAGAACAAAGCCGGGCGCATTCTGCTGATGGGCGACATGGAAACGGGTAACGTCAATGTCGGCGGCACGCTCGATGCATCGGCACCCACGGTCGGTGACGGCGGCTTTGTCGAAACGTCCGCGGCACACGTCAAGGTGGCTGACGGTGCCGTCATCTCCACACTGGCGGCCAATGGCAACCATGGCACATGGCGGATAGACCCGACCGACTTCACCATCGCCGCGGGCAGCGGCGCGCTGACCGGCAGCAGCATAGGCGCGGGCACGCTGGCCGCCAGCCTTAACCTGGGCAACGTCGCGCTGGCGACCAACAATGCCGGCGGTACGGACAACGGCGACATCCACGTTAACGCTGCCTTCACCTGGAACGCGGGCACCACGCTGACCTTGAGCGCCTGGCGCAATATCAACATCAACGCGTCCATCACCTCGCAGCATGCCAACGGCAAGCTGGCGCTGGAATACGGGCTGGGCGCCGTCAATGCGGGGAACACGGCGACCTACAACGTGCGCGCGCCGGTCAACCTGCGGGCCGGCGACAACTTCAGTACACGGCTGGGCAGCGA
>NZ_JBFUBD010000806.1:0-645 GCF_056405935.1 Polaromonas sp. P1_E3 | reverse complement strand
GGCCAGCACAATGAAGCCGCTCCCGGTAATGCCCGCTGCGCCTTTCGAGGTCAGCAGCAGCACCGCCAGCAGCGTCAGTTCCTGCGTGAGGGTCATTGGCGTGTTGGTGGCCTGTGCGATGAACACTGCAGCCATCGTGAGGTAAATCGAGGTGCCGTCCAGGTTGAATGAATAACCGGTCGGTATCACCAGGCCCACGGTGGTTTTTTTTGCGCCCAGGTTCTCCATTTTTTCCATCATGCGCGGCAGCACGGATTCGGACGACGAGGTGCCGAGCACGATCAGCAGCTCTTCCTTGATGTACTTGATGAACTTCCAGATGCTGAACCCATGCAGCCGTGCAATCAGGCCCAGCACCACGAAGATGAAGATCAGGCAGGTCAGGTAGAAGGCGCCCATCAGCTTGCCGAGAGAAAACAGTGAGTCAACGCCGTATTTGCCGATGGTGAAGGCCATTGCGCCGAATGCGCCTATGGGCGCCAGTTTCATGATGAAACCGACGATGGTGAACAGCACGTGCGATGTTTTCTCGATGAAGTCAAATACCAGCGTGCCGCGGCCACCGAAGCGGTGCAGGGCAAAGCCGAACATCACGGCAATCAGCAGCACCTGCAGGATTTCGCCTTTGGCAAACGCGTCCACCAC
>NZ_JBFUBD010000805.1:0-654 GCF_056405935.1 Polaromonas sp. P1_E3 | reverse complement strand
CTTCTTGTCGGGCCCAAACGAGAAGGCGTACAGCTCAAACCTGGACCGGTCATGTCTCTCAAACAACTCAGCCATCAAATGCATGGTGGCATGGTTGTAAAAATCAGCGGAAAAGTACCCAATGCGAATTTTTTCGTGCCACTGCCGTTTGGGGATGCTGCTCGCGGTGGCTGAGTCTGGGCATCTGTCTTTGACCCATGTTGCGGCGGCTCGCGCCTGCAGCGCCAGGTCCGCTGTGAGCCCCAGAATTTCGAACGGGATTGCGACCTTCTTCCCACGCTCGATTTCCTGAAAGATCTTTGGCAGATCGGAAGCAAGTGAGTGCCAGTCGCAAATTTTCATTTTTGCGTGCAACAGCGAGCCAAACACGAATTCGACGTTCGCATCCAGTTCCAAGCTCCGCTTGTAACAGTCGGCAGCAGCATCATGCCGTTTCATCTCGTCGAGGGTGACTCCCAGATTGATCCACACGTCGGGCAGATCTGGCGCAAGCGCGATCGCCTTGGCGTATGAGGATTCGGCTGCCTCATGCTGCTTTAACCCGTTCAACGCGACCCCCAGGTTGAGCCAGGCCTCAGCTGAATCCGGCGCCAGTTCGGTCGCCTTGCGGCAGGCGGCTTCGGCGGCCTCGTGATTTTTCTGGTCACTCAGTAC
>NZ_JBFUBD010000804.1:0-657 GCF_056405935.1 Polaromonas sp. P1_E3 | reverse complement strand
CTTCGGTGATCTACCGGCCTTATGACAGGGACCGCAGCATGCCCTTGCTGCTGGCCTTTTTGCTGATCGGGTTTTTTATCTGGGTGGCTGAAAACATCAGCACGTTTTTCAGCCTGTGGCACTACCCCAATCAGCTGGGTGCATGGTCCCTTGTCCATGTGGGCAAATGGAGTTCGTGGTCGCTGCTGGTGGTCATGACTTTCACCATCGTGGCCAACCTGAAGCATGTGAAGGCACGCATCCATGTCCCCGACTGAGACGGGCACTCCCCGCGTGAAGCTGCGCTTTGACCGCGAGGCGGCGCTCTGGGCCCTCTTCATCTTCATCATTGAAGTGCTGATCGCGACTGTGTGGTCGCACCACCGCTGGCTGCGGGGCTTTGTGGGCGACGTGTTGGCTGTGGTGTGGGTGTACTTTCTGCTCAAGACCGTGGTCAAGGCCAACACCCTGGGCCTGGCGCTGGTGGCGTTTGCGGTGGGTTGTCTTGTGGAGCTGGCCCAGTATGTGGCCAGTGCCAATGGCTGGCATGTGCAGAACCGCGTGCTGAAGATTCTGCTGGGGTCGGTGGCCGACTGGATGGACGTGCTGGCCTACGCCTGCGGATTCCTGCTGGTTTTGGCGCTGGAGTTCCTGCTGGCCCGCTGGAAGGCCGCCAGA
>NZ_JBFUBD010000803.1:0-658 GCF_056405935.1 Polaromonas sp. P1_E3 | reverse complement strand
AAACGTGGCCGCGTAGGCGCTGCCGTAGTTGGGCGGTACCTGCATGCCCACGAGCAGCACGCGCGCCCCTGCTTTTTTGGAAGCCTGGGTCATTGCGACAAGGTTTTTTTCAGTCATGTCCAGCGGCAATCCGCGCAGGGCATCGTTGCCACCCAGTTCAATGACCACCACTGCGGGCTTGTGCTGCGCCAGCAGTGCCGGCAGCCGGGAACTGCCACCCGAGGTGGTGTCGCCGCTGATGCTGGCATTGACCACTTTGGCGGCCTTCTTTTCGCCGGCCAATTGCTTTTCGAGCAGCGGGACCCAGCCGGTTCCGCGTTTGAGCCCGTATTCGGCGCTCAGTGAATCGCCGACCACCAGTATGGTTTCACCTTTGGCGGGCGGCGTTTGTGCCCTGGCCACCGGGGCGCCAGCGCCCATGGCGGCGGCCAGGAGCAGCACACCCAAAGGTCTTAGCAAACGTTTTGCCGCTGAAAGGGCAAGCTTGGTAAAGTCTGAATTCATATTTCCTGACAAGGCCGACATGTTTGAACCCGTGGTGAGTGGCGTGAATGATGTTTCCAGGGCGCCGGCTTCCGCTGTGCCTGCACCGTCCCCGACGTCTTCAATTATTTCCGTTGAGCATGTTTTCAAGTCGGTCACCGACTCCACCGGCACT
>NZ_JBFUBD010000802.1:0-660 GCF_056405935.1 Polaromonas sp. P1_E3 | reverse complement strand
AGGTTGGAGACCTCGTCGTAGATCTGGCCCGGCGAGCGCRTTTTGGACGTGAGCGCCAGGATGATGACCGGCGCCGAGGCCGGGTTGGCCTTGCGGTAAGTTGGGTTGCTGCGCAAGGTGGCGGGCAAGTCGGCGCGCGAAGCGTTGATGGCGGCCTGCACCTCGCGCGCTGCCGCGTCGATCTTGCGGTTCAGGTCAAACTGCAGGCTGACACGGGTTGAGCCGTTGCTGCTGTTGGATGTCATCTCATTGACGCCCGCGATCACGCCGAGGCGCCGCTCCAGCGGCGTCGCCACGCTGCTGGCCATGGTGGAGGGACTGGCTCCCGGCAACGAGGCGCTGACCGAGATCACCGGGAAATCCACTTGCGGCAGCGGTGAAACCGGCAGCACGAAGAACGCGGCGATGCCTGCGAGGGCCAGGCCTATGGTGAGTAGGACTGTGGCTACCGGGCGGCGGACGAAGGGCTCGGAGAGGTTCATGGCAGCTCTCCGCTACCAGAGAGGTACTGACCTACGAGGGTGGTTTTTTTTGTGGCCCGCTTTTTTGTAGGGTTTCGAGGCCGGGGTTGCCGGCGGCAAGTAACTTTCTTTTGCTTCGCCAAAAGAAAGTCACCAAAGAAAAGGCGACCCTGGTTCCTGCGACCCCTGCGCTGCGCTA
>NZ_JBFUBD010000801.1:0-665 GCF_056405935.1 Polaromonas sp. P1_E3 | reverse complement strand
TGGTGGACACGACCGGCAAGATCTGGCGCGCGGCTGATTTGCGCGGCCGTGCCGTGCTGCTGAACTTCTGGGCCAGCTGGTGCGAGCCCTGCCGCGCTGAAATGCCGACGCTGCAGCAGATTGCCGACCTTTATGGCGACGACAAACTGCTGGTCCTGGCCATCAACTTCAAGGAGCCCGCAGCGCGTGCGCTGCAGTTCGCCAAAACCACCGGCGTGACGCTGCCGGTTCTGCTGGATCTGGACGGCAAAGTGGCCAGAGGCTGGGGCGTGAAAGTGTTCCCGACTACGCTGATGATCGACCGCAACGGCCGGCCGCGCCAGCGCGTCACGGGCGAGGTTGACTGGACCAGCCCCGCTGCAGAAAAGCTGATTGCGGGCTTGCTCAAGCCTTGAGGTGGCCGCCAGTGGCGGGGGCGCGGCAAGGCAGAGGCGATAATTGAGGTCCAGACATCCCGCAGCATCTTTACCTGCCGCGGTGCACGTCGCCCTCACCCCACCCGGAGATCTTTTTGATGACCACCGTACGCCGAGCCTTTCTGAAGAATACCGCGGCAGCAGCCGTGGCCGCGGCATTGCCCGCCCTCACCTTTGCCCAGACGCCCGCTGCAGCGCCCAGCCGCAGCAACTTCGCACCCCAAAGCGGCGCCTGGCGCACCTTTGATG
>NZ_JBFUBD010000800.1:0-667 GCF_056405935.1 Polaromonas sp. P1_E3 | reverse complement strand
AGCTGGTGACCATCGACCACGGGCCCGAACTCACCTCCGACGCGCTGATGGAGGTGGTGAAGTTCCCGKCGTTGAAAGACGCTCAGATTGAGGAGATACTCCGCGAATACATTGGGAAGTCTGTCCACGCTCACAACTGGGTGTCTTGGTGCGAAGGATCTGCACGCGTTGCGCACGCGGTCGGCTACAACCTTAAACGCAATCCGCAGGACATTCTCAAGTCGCCCGCTACCGTTCCAATATGGGACCGCTTTGTGCTCGGTTACAAGAAGATCAAAGGCGAGCAGGCGGAGCGGCTCATGACTATCGTCATGCATATTGCGCTGTTCCGAAAATTCGGAGCAAAAAAGCCTGTTGAAGCGGAAGGCCGATTTGTTGCGACGTTGGCCGCGCGCGTCGATCCGAGCATCAGCGTCGGTAGGTTTGACGAAGCAGTAGCTCAGCTCGTCGGGCGTCGCATTTTGCAAGGCAGTCACACGCTTCGCTTGGTCCCTAGAGCGTTGCATGTTCATCTATGGAAGCATTGGTGGGATATTCACGGCGCCAATGTGAATCTTTCGTCTCTGATGGACGAAATGCCTGAGACGTTGCGGCGATGGTTTCTGGACATGCTGGTTTATTCGAACGGGTCACCCTCAGCTCAGGCTGCGATACAGGAGGTGCTGCT
>NZ_JBFUBD010000799.1:0-672 GCF_056405935.1 Polaromonas sp. P1_E3 | reverse complement strand
CCATCAATGATGGCGCCCAGCTGTTAAGCACGCTCGGGTTCAGCATGGGCAAAGACCCGGAACTGATCCACGTGCCCACGCCAGGCGTCCTTATCGCTGATGCGCGCAAGGTGACCGACGGGCAGGTTTCGCACGATTTCATGGCGGCAATCGCGCAGCACCGCCACTGGGATCGGTTGAACGTCGACGCCATTCCGGCGTAAGACTTTTTCAGGGCTTCAAGGTCAGCTGATGCACGAAGGTTGAAGGATTCATTTGCAAAGGCCGGTATTGCACTGCAGCCCAGTGATCCTTCATGTCACGGTAACGTCCCGAAAATACCAGGCCGCTTTGCCCGGTCTGGTAAATGAAGCGTGAGTTTTCCAGATCTGCAAGGTCATATACGGCCCGCAAAGAGGCTGCCTGCCGGTTGGCGAAAGGGGTCGCGTCTGCGGTAGCCCAATATTGTCCGACGTTGACGGTAAAGGCATCCCCGCCTGTGGGAACGCGAACGTCGAAGAACCGGGCAAGCCAGGGCACGTTGCCGAACGGCTTGTGAGCTGACAGCGCGAAGTGCGCCCTGCCCCAGTGCCAGGCCTCCACGTCCTTCCCATAGGCCGCCTGCAGGCGATCCAGCGCCCGTTCCAGCGCCGCGGCGGACTGCACGGCACAACCCGCTGCACGGCACCATCC
>NZ_JBFUBD010000798.1:0-674 GCF_056405935.1 Polaromonas sp. P1_E3 | reverse complement strand
ACGCAGTCGTCAAGATCGGCCATGTGTCACCGCTGTCCGGTGCGCAAGCCCATTACGGCAAAGACAATGAAAACGGCGTGCGCATGGCCATCGAAGACCTGAACGCACAAAACGTGGTCATTGGCGGCAAAAAGGTCAAGTTTGAAATTGTTGCTGAAGATGACGCCGCTGATCCAAAACAGGGCACGGCTGCTGCACAAAAGCTGTGCGACTCCAAGGTCGCTGGCGTGGTCGGTCACCTGAACTCCGGAACTACCATTCCTGCGTCCAAGGTCTACAACGATTGCGGCATTCCTCACGTGACGGGCGCGGCAACCAATCCCAACCTGACCAAGCCAGGCTACAAAACCACCTACCGCATCATTGCCAATGACAACGCCCTGGGCGCTGGCCTGGCTTTCTATGCAGCCGATACGCTGAAGCTGAAGAAAGTCGCCATCATTGACGACCGTACCGCTTATGGCCAGGGCGTTGCTGAAGTGTTCAAGAAAACGGCTCTGGCAAAAGGCATGACCGTGGTTGACGAGCAGTTCACCACCGACAAAGCCACCGACTTCATGGCCATCCTGACGGCTATCAAGTCCAAGGCTCCTGACGCCATCTTCTTCGGCGGCATGGACCCACAGGGCGGCCCAATGCTCCGCCAGATGGAACAACTCGGCATGGGTAACGTC
>NZ_JBFUBD010000797.1:0-682 GCF_056405935.1 Polaromonas sp. P1_E3 | reverse complement strand
CTCGTCGGGCTGCCCCAGGCTGTTCAGTTCCAGCCGCACATGCTCCATCGGAATGCCCAGGTCGCGCAGTAGCGCACGGCACATCAATATCTGCTCGGCATCCACATCGGGGCCGGCAAAGCCCAGCGCTTCAACGTCGATCTGGTGGAATTGGCGATAGCGTCCCTTCTGCGGCCGCTCGTGGCGAAACAGCGGCACCGCTGACCAGACCCTCATCGGGCCGTTGTAAAGCGCATTGTGCTCAATCATCGCGCGCACGATCCCGGCGGTGGCCTCAGGGCGCAGCGTCAGCTTGTCGCCGTTCATCGAGTCCACGAAGGAATACATCTCTTTTTCGACGATATCGGTAACTTCGCCAAGACCTCGCACAAACAGCGCGGTCGGCTCGACGATTGGCGTGCGTACATTGGCATAGGCATAGCGCGCCATCAGCGCACGCACCTTGGCCTCAAACCACTCCCACCGGGCCGATTCTGGCGGCAGGATGTCATTCATGCCTTTAACGCCAGCCAGTTTTTCCGTTTTAGCCACGGCGGATTTTTCCACCGGGCCGGCAGCTGTTTTTTCAACCATGGGTATCAGACGGTTTCAGCGACGGCGTGCGCGCCAAAGCGTTTTTCTATGTAGTTTTCAACAATTACCTGAAACTCCTGCGCAATGTTGTCGCCGCGCAAGGTCAGTC
>NZ_JBFUBD010000796.1:0-682 GCF_056405935.1 Polaromonas sp. P1_E3 | reverse complement strand
GTGCGAACCAACGGCGTCCACCACGCCCGCCCAGCGTTCTTTTTGCAGCGGCTTGCCGGGCGCAGACAGCTCGGCCCGGTCAATGATGCTGCTCGCGCCCAGTTGCTTCAAATAGGCCTCTTCACTGGCCTTGCCCGTGGCAGCCACCACGGTGTAGCCCAGCTTGCCCAGCAAGGCGACGGCCACGCTGCCCACGCCGCCGGTTGCACCGGTTACCAGCACCTCGCCGTCGCCGGGCTTCACGCCATGCTGCTCCAGCGCCAGCACGCTCAGCATGGCGGTGTAGCCTGCCGTACCAATGGCCATGGCCTGGCGGGTGGTGAAGGCTGTCGGCAACTTCACCAGCCAGTCGCCCTGCAGGCGCGCCCGCTCGGCCATCAGGCCCCAGCGTGTTTCACCCAGGCCCCAGCCGTTGTGCACAAACCGGTCGCCGGCCTTCCAGCCGGGGTGGGTCGATTCGAGCACGGTGCCTGCGCCGTCAATGCCCGCCACCATGGGCCAGCTGCGCACCACCGGCCCCTTGTTGGTGATGGCCAGGCCGTCCTTGTAATTGAGGGTGGAATATTCGACCTGCGCCAGCACGTCGCCCGCCGGAAGCTGGGCCTCGTCGGTGTCGGTGATGGTCGCTGAAAAGCCGGCGTCGGACTTGGTGAGTAGAAGGGACTTGAACACGGCGTTGTCT
>NZ_JBFUBD010000795.1:0-686 GCF_056405935.1 Polaromonas sp. P1_E3 | reverse complement strand
GTCCGTTGGCTTCAAGCTGTCCACGAATCAGGAATACATAGGTCTTGCGTTTCGCGTCGAGCGCCAGCGCGGCGGTTTCCGCACCGTCAAACAGCCCTGCATACAACCTGGCGTCGGCATGGATCAGCACTGACCCCTGGTTGCCGTCGGGCGAAGCTACCAGCCGCAACATGCCGCGCTTTTCAGCATCGGCAAACGTTTTCTGTTCGTAACTGGGGGGAATGCCGGTCACATTGGGTTCAATCCAGATTTGCAGGAAATGCGTGGTCTGGCCTTCTGCGTGGTTGAACTCGCTGTGTTGCACACCGGTGCCGGCGCTCATGCGTTGCACATCGCCGGGCGGGATGCCCTTGATGTTGCCGATGCTGTCCTTGTGCGCAAGTTCGCCGCTCAGCACATAGCTGATGATTTCCATGTCCTTGTGGCCGTGGGTGCCAAAACCGCGGCCGGCAGCGATGCGGTCTTCGTTGATGACGCGCAGGTTGCCAAAGCCCATGTGGGCCGGGTCGTAATAGCCGGCAAACGAGAAGGAATGAAAAGACTTGAGCCAGCCGTGGTCGGCGTAGCCGCGTTCGCTGGAAGTTCTTAAAGTCATCATGAGGTGCTCCTTTCAAGGTGCGTTGAACTGCGTTTGCAATGACTCCAATGTAGGCGCGGAGCCCCTGCTTTTCATTGCGGCTGTTTGA
>NZ_JBFUBD010000794.1:0-687 GCF_056405935.1 Polaromonas sp. P1_E3 | reverse complement strand
GGGCGATTACCACGGCAGGGTTCGTGACTGGGGTGAAGTCGTAACAAGGTAGCCGTAYCGGAAGGTGYGGCTGGAWYACCTCCTTTCTGGAAATATGCAATCAAATTCTTACGCCCATTCTTATCGGCTGTTGTCTTAAACAACAGCATTGGCCTTCAGTTAAATTTATTAATCTAATTGGTGCCGCCTTCAAGATTCTTTTCTGAATCAGAGGGTCTGTAGCTCAGCTGGTTAGAGCACCGTCTTGATAAGGCGGGGGTCGTTGGTTCGAGTCCAACCAGACCCACCAAATCAGGTTTGAAGAAGTTTGAATCCTGGGGGATTAGCTCAGCTGGGAGAGCACCTGCTTTGCAAGCAGGGGGTCGTCGGTTCGATCCCGTCATCCTCCACCACTTATCTCGAGCGTATTTGATTAATGCAAAGCATCTTCTTTGAGGATGTTTTGTGTTAATTGATTCATTTCAATTATTGGCTGTTCTTTAAAAATTCATAGAGTTAAATCAGCGTTGCTAGCGGAAACTGCACATTCGTAAAGGTTTAGTGCAGACCGTGCCGCTAGCAACAATTTAGAGATTTTGATTGCGTCAAAATAAACTTTTAATTTCGGCTTAATGCAAATTAAATCGAATTGAAAGATACGGCATAACGCGTCTGGTGAAAGACCAGACATCATTCCTTGAAGATAAC
>NZ_JBFUBD010000793.1:0-687 GCF_056405935.1 Polaromonas sp. P1_E3 | reverse complement strand
GGTTGTCAGGGGGCTGGACCGGGAACTAAGGCCGCGGGGCAACATGCCTTTGAATTTATCGCTGATACGGCTGACTTTTTCGCGGGCAACGGTTTCGCCATGCATGGCAGCGAGCACCGCCATGATGTCGCCACGGGTGTACCAGAGGCCTTGCACATCCTGCGCATAGCGCACGCGGCGCGTGATCTTGGGATAGTGCTTTTCACCAAATTCACCCAACTCGTCCAGGATGAACTGGCGAATCTCCTCGGTGCGGTCTTCCAGTACGGATGCAGTGACTTCACCAGTGCCCAGCAAAGCCATGAAACTGCTTTTCAGATTCGGTTTTAACCAGCGCATGTGTCTCACAACTTTCTACCGGGTATCCGTGGGGTATTGGTTTACGTTCACGAAGAACGGTTTGTTCTGTTAGATTAAGACTGCGGCGGTTCATTTGCAAGACGTTTTGTGTGAAATGGTTAACGCAAAACAACAAATGAATCAAGGAGTTAGTAACTAGATGTCAAGTCGATTCTGGTATTGAACAGTGTTTAAATCTTTAGGCTTACATTAAGTTTCACCTGTAGACGAAAGTCACCTTCTCGCATCCGCTCCATTTTTCATCCCTCAGCTGGCTTCCGATATGAACACCAAAATGACCGCCTACCCTGCCCACTACATCAATGGCCAATGGGTCAAAGCCCGGTC
>NZ_JBFUBD010000792.1:0-690 GCF_056405935.1 Polaromonas sp. P1_E3 | reverse complement strand
AAATAGGTCACCTCAGCAGAAGCTTCAGCGGCCTCCGAATGAAACGCCTCAGCATCTATCATCCCGGTGCCTTCGAGCATGACTCCCAGGGCCAGGCTCATACCGACTTCGGCAAGAAAAGAAAACAGGAACTTTGGATCGTTCATCCTGGATGAAAGTTCGGCGCCTTCTGTCGCCGCCAGAGCCGGATCCAGTTTCTCCAGCGCCGCCGCTTTGACGGCGCCGAGGCGCTCGCGGCGCAACTCGCCCTGAACTGCAATCTGCTGGTTCTTCTCCGTCAACCGGGCAAGCCCGTTAAGGATGGAACCCTGCATTCTGCGAGCGGCAAAAGTCCTGAACTGCGCTCCCAGCGAAGGTTCATAACGATCAAAAGACTCCAATAACCCCACGCTGGCAAGTTGAAGATAGTCATCGAACTCCACTTCGTCGTGGGTGCGGCGCGCGTAAAAAGTCGCAGCGACGATGCGAGCATATGGCAGGTGCATGGAAAGAAGTTTCTCTCGGGCAGGGGCCGCWCGCTGGTCTATCCACGCTCTCCACAGCAGCAGCTCATCATCCCCCAGTCCTGCAGGTAGCGCAGACTGGGGCGGCTGATTGTGTGCTGTCTTCGGCATGGTGGACACCGGGCTCAATGAAAGCTGCCTACGAGTGCCTTGAGCACAAGGCTCCATCCATCGTCCAGGATGAACA
>NZ_JBFUBD010000791.1:0-691 GCF_056405935.1 Polaromonas sp. P1_E3 | reverse complement strand
CAGCGCTGTCGGTACTGGCCGCGCGAGGCAAAAAACCGGTCGCCAGCGCGACGCTGCTGACTTCGTTTCTTGACTTCACCGACACTGGAATTCTCGATATCTTCATCGACGAAACATCGGTCAAGTACCGCGAGGCCGAAATGGGGCAGGGCGGTTTGCTCAAGGGGCAGGACCTGGCCTCCACCTTCAGCTTCCTGCGCCCCAATGACCTGGTCTGGAATTACGTGGTGGGCAACTACCTGAAGGGCGAAACCCCGCCTCCGTTTGACCTGCTGTACTGGAACAGCGACTCCACCAACCTGCCGGGCCCGTTTTACGCCTGGTACCTGCGCAATACCTATTTCGAGAACAACCTCGTCAAGCCGGGCAAAACGGTGGTGTGCGGCCAGAAAGTTGACTTGCGCAAGGTCGACATCCCTGTGTACATCTATGGTTCGCGCGAAGACCACATCGTGCCCATTGGGGGCGCCTATGCGTCCACGCAGCACCTGCCTGGCAAAAAACGTTTTGTCATGGGCGCTTCCGGCCATATTGCGGGGGTGATCAACCCGCCGGCCAAGAAAAAACGAAGCTACTGGACTCGCGACAAACTGCCTCAGGGAAAATTCCCCGCCACGCAAGCCGAATGGCTCAAAGGTGCGACAGAGCACCCCGGCAGCTGGTGGACCGACTGGTCCGAGTGGCTCAAGGA
>NZ_JBFUBD010000790.1:0-692 GCF_056405935.1 Polaromonas sp. P1_E3 | reverse complement strand
GTCCAAAAAGATCACGGTGGACGTGAAAGGCGAGATTCTCGAACTCAAGAACACCATCAACACCATGGTGGACCAGCTCCGTTCTTTTGCCTCCGAAGTGACGCGCGTGGCGCGGGAAGTCGGTACCGAAGGCAAGCTGGGCGGGCAGGCCGACGTGCAGGGCGTGGCCGGCACCTGGAAGGACYTGACCGACAACGTGAACTTCATGGCCGGTAACCTGACATCACAGGTGCGCAACATYGCCGASGTGACSAMGGCCGTGGCSGCCGGCGACCTGTCCAARAARATCACRGTGGACGTSAAGGGCGAGATYCTCGAACTCAAGAACACCATCAACACCATGGTGGACCAGCTGTCTTCATTTGCATCCGAGGTGACGCGGGTGGCGCGCGAGGTGGGTACCGARGGCAAGCTGGGCGGRCAGGCYGACGTGCAGGGCGTGGCCGGCACCTGGAAGGACCTGACCGACTCGGTCAACTCCATGGGYTCCAACTTGACCGGCCAAGTGCGCAACATTGCCGAGGTGACGAAAGCCGTGGCGGCTGGCGACCTGTCCAAAAAGATCACGGTCGACGTGAAGGGCGAGATTCTCGAACTCAAGAACACCATCAACACCATGGTGGACCAGCTGTCTTCATTCTGTCTTCATTTGCATCCGAGGTGACGCGGGTGGCGCGCGAGGTGGGTACCGA
>NZ_JBFUBD010000789.1:0-694 GCF_056405935.1 Polaromonas sp. P1_E3 | reverse complement strand
TTGTCCGACACGCACAAGGTGACACCCTTCTCTTGCAACGATGCGCTCAGCTCGATTTTTCCGTGATGTTCCGTGAATTTGGAAGCGTTATTCAGTAAATTGGAAAGTACCTGTGACAGGCGCACCAGGTCGCCCTGCAACACCACGGGCTCGACCGGGATGCTGACACTCAGCTCCTGGCTCCTGGCTGCCAGCAGCGGACTGCTTGCCTCTACCGCATGCTCGCACAATGTCGACAGCAGGACGGGCGCCATATGAACTGTCACCTTCCCCCTGACGATGCGCGAGACATCCAGAAGGTCATCGATCATCCTGGACATGTGATCAACCTGCCGCGCAATGACGTCGCGTGCCCACGCCACCTTCGGATCGATGGCCTCGGAGCCGTGAATGATGTGAACTGCGTTCCTTATCGGTGCCAGGGGGTTCCTGAGTTCATGCGCAAGCATGGCCAGGAATTCGTTCTTGCRGCGATCCGCCTCCCGGACCAGCGTATACAGCCTGGCATTTTCCATGGCGATGGATGCACGGCTGACTACTTCACTGAGCAAGGCGGTATCAGCCCGCTGGAAATCCTCTGTTTTGCCAAACAGGACAAGCGCCCCCAGCATTTGATCGCCGGAACTCAGAGGGCATACAGCCATCCGCTCAGAGAAGGGGGCCAAACGGGCGGACTCAGGTTCAGGATTTGAAG
>NZ_JBFUBD010000788.1:0-694 GCF_056405935.1 Polaromonas sp. P1_E3 | reverse complement strand
GCCTGCAACTGGCCCGCCTGCTGGCCGAACAGGGTTCGCAGCAGGCGCGTACGCGCGCGCTGGCCGAGGCACTGGATTTGCCGCTGGACAACCTCGACACGCTGCGCATCGAATGTTTTGACATCTCACACACCGCTGGTGAATCCACACAGGCTTCCTGCGTGGTGTTCCAGGAGCACAAGATGGTCAACAGCGAATACCGCCGCTACAACATCGAGGGCATCACCCCCGGTGACGACTATGCTGCCATGCGCCAGGTGCTCACGCGCCGCTACACCCGCCTGGCTGAAGCCGCACGCAACGGCGAGGCCAAGCTGCCCGACCTGGTGCTGGTCGACGGCGGCAAGGGGCAGGTGTCGATGGCGCGCGAGGTGTTCGAAGAGCTGGGCCTGGACCTGGGGCTGATTGCCGGCGTTGAAAAAGGGGAGGGCCGCAAGGTAGGCCTGGAAGAGCTGGTGTTTGCGGACGGACGCGACAAAGTGTATTTGGGGCGGGATTCGGCCGCGCTGATGCTGATTGCGCAAATCCGTGACGAAGCCCACCGCTTCGCCATCACCGGCATGCGGGCCAGGCGCGCCAAGGTGCGGGTGGGCGGCAGCAAACTTGAGGACATTGCCGGCATTGGCCCCAAGCGCCGAGCCAGCTTGTTGCAGCGCTTCGGCGGCATTCGCGGCATCGCCTCGGCCAGCGCAGA
>NZ_JBFUBD010000787.1:0-695 GCF_056405935.1 Polaromonas sp. P1_E3 | reverse complement strand
GGCCACGATAGCCCGGCACGAGGTTTTCCGCGACCTTGAAAGCACACGGCGCGACTCCAAGGGGCGGCTGCGTTACTTCAGCATCAGCGGCGTACCAAAATTCGACGCGAACGGTAAATTCACCGGCTACCGGGGCACAGGCCGTGACACCACCGAAATGCGGCGGGTCACCGAGGCCCTGCGCACCAGCGAAGCGCAGATGCGCGAGATCACCGACACCGTACCGGCCTGGATCACGTACGCCGACGCTGATCAGCGGCTGTGCTTCCACAACCGGGCCTACGAAGAAGTTTTCGGCCTGACGAATGAGCAGCTCGCAGGAAAGACCATCCGGGAAATCCTGGGCGAAGAGATGTACGCGGTGATAAAGCCCAGGGTGGATGAGGTGCTGCAGGGCTACCCGGTGGTCTACGAGCGGACGCAAAAAACCGCCCGTGGCGGCACACGCGACTATGTGGTCAATTATTTCCCGCGCTACGGCGATGGTGACGATGAGGGCAAGGTCATCGGGTTCTACACGCTTGCCAACGACGTCACCGAGCTCAAGCKCATAGACCGCATGAAGAGCGAGTTCGTCTCGACCGTCAGCCATGAGTTGCGCACGCCGCTTACTTCGATCCGGGGCTCGTTGGGCCCCATCTCCGGCGGCGTTGCCGGTCAGCTGCCCGACGCGGTGAAGACGCTGGTGGGTATAT
>NZ_JBFUBD010000786.1:0-695 GCF_056405935.1 Polaromonas sp. P1_E3 | reverse complement strand
GCACTTGACGGGTCCAGCCAGTCCAGCGCGGGGAGCTCCTGAACTTCCCAGAGCAGCGTAACGCCGGTGCCTTCCAGGCGGGGTTCCAGCCGGAAACGCAGTGTGGCCAGCAGCAGCAACAGGTCGGCCTCCACCGGCTCCATCGAGTCGATGGCGAGCTTCAGGTCGTCCATGCAGTCCTTGAGGGTCTGCGTCACGCGTTCGTCGCTCATGCCGCCGACTTCGATGGAGCGGATGGCGCTGATCAGCGTCGAGCCCAAGCCGTCGTGCATGTCCTGCATCATGCGCTGGCGTTCGTCGCTCAGCATTTGCTGCCGGGCGATCTCGCGCAGGCTGCGGTGGCTGGCTTCAAGTTCGGCTTCACGCGCCCGCAGGCGCTCGGCCAGGCTGGCGTTGACCCGCTCGACTTCCGCAATGGMGCCGGTGTAACGGCGGTACATCACATAACCGAAGACGCTGAAGGTGATCGCGTTGGTATGCGGGCCCATATACCAGTTTTCGGGGCTGATGAAATTGTTCTGTACCAGCCAGTCGGTCGCGCTAAAGAGCGTGGCCAGCACCGTCCCGATGGCCACCACCATGGCGCTGCGAGAGCGCCCCCAGGCGTTGATGACGCCCGCCACGCTGACGCTCACGCCCATCAGTGCGGCCACCACATACAGCACTGGTGTGGTCCTCGGCGTGTTGGGCAGGGC
>NZ_JBFUBD010000785.1:0-695 GCF_056405935.1 Polaromonas sp. P1_E3 | reverse complement strand
GTGGATGCCGAAGCATGTTGGGCTTTGCAGGAGCGCCGGCTGAGCGAATGGTCCGGCAAGTTTCCGCAATCTGCGTTGCCGCATATTGGCCGCAGCGATATTTACGTGATGCAGGCCAGCCTGTTGAACGGAATGACCCCGCAATCGGCGGCATCGCGGGAAAAATATCTTGCGCTGGCGGCCCAGGCCCTGGACAAGGCCCCCGTCGGCAGCAGGGATCCCGTCTGGCATATCAAACGCATGGGCATCGCAACCCTGCAGGGTTGGGGCTCCAAACAATTCTGGCCACTGGTGGAGACGGCAGCCTCAAGATTTCCGGACCATCCCGCCATCTACCGGCAGGCCGTTGTCCATTTTCTTCCCAGCAATGGCGGCTCTGCCGAAGAGATAGAAAAACTGGCCAGATTGGCCGTCCGCAAGACGTCAAAAACTGAGGGCCTCAGCATGTACGCCCATATTTATGACGAAGTAATGCTGGGCCGGGGACGTCTTTGGCAATCGGCTTTCTCGCAGGCGGCGCTGTCATGGCCGGGCATGAAGCTGGGGCTCGAAGATATTTACCGCCGCTTCCCTGACCCCTGGAATCTTGGCCGCTTCGCGCAATATGCCTGCCTCGCCAACGACATGCGCACGCTGAGGCCGCTGCTTTTAAAAATAGATCAGAACCCCTCCGCCACCGCAGAACAGGGCTGGGG
>NZ_JBFUBD010000784.1:0-696 GCF_056405935.1 Polaromonas sp. P1_E3 | reverse complement strand
GCATGAGCTTTCACGGTGGCATGCTGGGTGTGCTGGCCTCGCAATGGTGGTTTGCCCGCTCGCGCCAGCGGCCGTGGCTGCAGGTCATGGACTTCGTCGCGCCTTGTGTACCGACCGGGTTGGCAGCCGGTCGTATTGGCAACTTTATCAATGGCGAGCTTTGGGGCCGCTTCAGCGACCAGACCTTGCCGTGGGGCATGGTGTTTCCCGGCAGCGGCTCCATGCTGCCGCGCCACCCCTCGCAGATCTATCAATTCCTGATGGAGGGCTTGCTGCTCTTTGTGCTGCTCTGGCTGTACGCGCGCAAGCCGCGCAAGACAGGGCAGGTGTCCGGGGCTTTCCTGGTCGGCTACGGGGTATTTCGTTTTATCGCCGAGTTCTTCCGGGAGCCCGACGATTTCCTGGGCTTCCTGGCCTTGGGTATGAGCATGGGCCAGTGGCTTTGCGTGCCCATGATCGTTGCAGGGATCTGGCTGTGGGTGTGGGCCTCCCGGCAAGGGCATCCCGGCACGTCCACCGTGCGCAGTTACTAACTGGCTACTGTTCGGCCAAAGTTTGCGCGGGTATTGCGGGTTAGCGGGCATGCTCGGCGGCTGATTTTCAAGTCGGCCTACGGGTTTCTCCCTGTCGTTTTGGTGCACTGTGGTGCTTGCCTTCCGATATTTTATTTTTCATAATTACACGTAATTACCTCTG
>NZ_JBFUBD010000783.1:0-701 GCF_056405935.1 Polaromonas sp. P1_E3 | reverse complement strand
CAGTTCGCTCACGCTCGCCGTCTTTGGGCTGCTTGCGGGTTACTACATCAGCTACGCGATCGGTCTTGTGCGCTGGCGATTGCGTGTTCTGCGGGCCAAGAGGGAGCGTGCAGGGCATCCGCTTGACTACGCCGACGGCGGTTAGCCTGGTACGGAAGATCACTCATGCGCATTGACTTCCTCGACCAATAGGATGTGACTTTCGTTCTAGCGTACTCACAGATACCGTTCTGAACGAATAACCACTTCTTGTATCAGGCTCGAGCTTTTACAAGTAAACCTTAGCATCACCACAAAACTCTAAAACATCATGAGTAAATATCTCTATAAGTATGTGGGGCCCGCCTTCTTTGATAAGGTCTTTGCTAGTCCAGATAAGGTTTCGTTGAAATGCGGCTATCCGATGGACTTCAATGATCCCTATGAGTTGTTTCTCACAATGGATTTTGGCGAGCGACCAGAGTTGATAGCGTTTTATGCAGATGTTGTGGGAAAACTGCCTCAACTTCCGACCACTTGTTTTTCGCGATCTCCTGCAGTGCTTCCGATGTGGGCGCATTACGCCAGTAACTTACAAGGGTTTGTATTGGAGCTGGACGAAGATCAACTTGCAGAATGTTTTCCAGAGAGCAACTTTGGCGATGTTGACTATCAAGATCTGCCTAGTGATGCTGTTGCGGAAAATTTAGCTCGTGCATATG
>NZ_JBFUBD010000782.1:0-702 GCF_056405935.1 Polaromonas sp. P1_E3 | reverse complement strand
CTCATACCTCGTGCCTGCGTTGTTGAGTGGTGAGCGCGTCTTGCTCTCCACTGCCACCAAAGCCTTGCAGGACCAACTTTTTGGCCGCGATTTGCCGCGCTTGATCGAGGCCCTTGGTCTTCCGGTCAGTACAGCGCTTCTCAAGGGGCGAGCCAGTTACCTCTGCCTGCACCGTATGGAAATGGCACGCCAGGAAGCACATTTACCAGAGGGTGTTTCGGTTCGCGCCCTGGCCCGGATTGAAGAATGGTCCAAGGTGACACGAACCGGTGATTTGGCCGAACTGCCGGGGCTGGACGAACGGTCACCTGTGATTCCCTTTGTGACCTCCACGCGAGAAAACTGCCTGGGCGCTAACTGCCCGCGTTTCCGGGCCTGCCATGTAAATCTCGCTCGCAGGGAAGCCATGGCCGCCGATGTAGTGGTAATCAACCATCATTTGTTCTTTGCCGACCTTGCGGTACGTGAATCTGGCGTCGCTGAGCTGCTGCCTTCCGTGCGCGTCGCCATTTTTGACGAAGCGCATCAGCTCAACGAGACCGGCGTCCAGTTTCTGGGGACGAACCTGACCACGGGCCAGCTTCTCGATTTTGCCAGGGACATGCTGGCCACTGGCCTGCAATTGGCCCGGGGGCTGGTGGACTGGCAGGATGTGGTGTCGGGTGTCGAGCAGGCTGCGCGCGAGCTTCGCCTGTGCGCCGG
>NZ_JBFUBD010000781.1:0-705 GCF_056405935.1 Polaromonas sp. P1_E3 | reverse complement strand
GCTTCCAGTACTCGTCGAACGAGCCCCTTTCCCATTGATCGAAGAGAAACTCTTCGTACTCGGGCGCTTCGGACAGCGGGGAGTTTCCGCGGCGCCACGGCATTCTTCTGAACCAGTCGTCGACGTCGATATTCTTCAGGGTGCTGGCGACGGCCGTATTTTCCGATCGCTGGGCAATGCTCGATGCGAAGAGAACGGCCCACGCGGCCTGCTTCAGCTCATAGGCCCCCCCCTGCCGGATGCCGCTCTGGTAGCCGTTTGAAAACCCGCCGGAGTCGACATACATGGCCAGCAGGCCAGGTGCGCCGGTAGATGCCAGGGCCATTTGCGTATGTGCCGCATAGGAAAGACCCTTGGTCCCAATCCTGCCGTCGGACCAGGGCTGCCGCACGATCCAGTCACAGGTGTCATGCCCGTCGTTGGCCTCGCTCAGATACTTCGTGAATGTTCCTTCGGACCCGTACCTGCCACGGCAGTCCTGGTACACAACGATATAGCCCTGGGCCACAAAATACGTTGCCACCTCTTCGCGCGACATGGGGCGCGTGCTCCCCGGTTCGCGTTCGGTGCGGCTTTCAAGGTGCTTCCCATAGGGTGTGCGTTCCATGATGACCGGGAGCGGTTTCGGATCTTCTCCGGGCTCCTGTCTCGGGCGATATATATCGGTCGAGAGCCTCACGCCGTCCCTCATCGGCACCATCACGT
>NZ_JBFUBD010000780.1:0-706 GCF_056405935.1 Polaromonas sp. P1_E3 | reverse complement strand
TTACTACGCACGCCAGGGCCTCAAGGTTGCGCCATTTAAAGCGCAAAACATGAGCAACAACGCAAGAGTTGTAGCCCCCACGCTCCGCACTGGCGTGTCGTCGCTGCCCCCCGAGGGGGTTAATTTTCCTTGGGGCGGCCCGGCGGAAAATTGGGTGCCCGGCGGTGAGATCGGCTCCGCCCAGTACTTTCAGGCACTGGCAGCGAGAGCCGTACCCGACGTGCGCATGAACCCGCTCCTGCTCAAGCCCGAAAAAGACACCCAAAGCCAGGTCATATTGATGGGCCGGGTCAACGCCGAACTCTCGCGCATGGAATGGCGCGGCCGCAGCGCTTCGGTCTGGCCGGTGGTGGCGCGCGCGCTCGATGAGTTGATGGCAGAAAACGATGTGGTGGTGATGGAAGGCGCGGGCTCGCCTGCCGAGATCAACCTCAAGTCCAGCGACATCGTCAATATGCGCGCTGCGCAGCATGCCAATGCCGCCTGCCTGCTGGTGACCGACATTGACCGCGGCGGCGCCTTTGCCCACCTGTACGGCACCTGGGCCATGCTGGACGAAGCCGAGCGCAAACTCATCAAGGGCTTTGTGCTCAACAAGTTCAGGGGCGACGCGAAACTGCTGGCCCCCGGCCCGCAGATGCTGCAGGACATGACCGGCATCCCCACAGTGGCAACGCTGCCCATGTGGTGGCAGCACGGCCTGCCC
>NZ_JBFUBD010000779.1:0-711 GCF_056405935.1 Polaromonas sp. P1_E3 | reverse complement strand
GCGCATAGCCTTGCGGGTCCCTGCCTTCGTCCAGCTTGAAGCGGTTGATCAGCTGGCGGCCCAGGTGGCCGCGCGCGCCTTCGGCAAACACGGTGTACTTGCCGTGCAGTTCCATGCCGAGCTGAAAATTGTCGGTGGGCTGGCCGTCCTTGCCAATGCCGAGATTGCCAGTGGCCACGCCTTTGACGGATCCGTCGTCGTTATAGAGGACTTCGGCCGCTGCAAACCCCGGGAAAATTTCAACGCCAATGTTTTCGGCCTGCTGTGCCAGCCAACGCACCACGTTGCCCAGGCTGATGACATAGTTCCCTTCGTTGTGAAAGCAGTCCGGTACAAAAAAAGCAGGCGTCTTGATCGCGCTTTTCTCGCTGAGAAAAAGAACCTCGTCAGCGGTGACGGGCTGGTTCAGCGGCGCGCCCTGTGCTTTCCAGTCCGGAATCAGTTCGGTCAATGCCTTGGGGTCCATCACGGCACCCGAAAGAATATGGGCACCCGGTTCGGATCCTTTCTCGAGGACCACGACAGAGATGTCCTTGCCTTTTTCGGCCGCGAGCTGCTTCAGGCGAATGGCGGTGGACAGGCCGCCGGGGCCGCCGCCCACCACGACCACGTCGTATTCCATTGCTTCACGTGGGCCGAACTGGGCCAGAATTTCTTGGGTGTTCATCGGGGGACTCGCTGATAATGATTTTCAGGAAGGATTGTCGGTCT
>NZ_JBFUBD010000778.1:0-717 GCF_056405935.1 Polaromonas sp. P1_E3 | reverse complement strand
GAGCTGAAGGGCGCAGACCGCGACCGCTTCGCCGAAATCCAGGAACGCCAGGCCGAACTGAGCCAGAAGTTCAGCGAAAACGCCCTGGACGCCACCGACGCATTTGCCTATTACGCGACAGAAGCCGAGGTTGAGGGCATTCCTGCCGACGTGCTTGAAGCTGCGCGCAACCAGGCGCAGTCCGAAGGCAAGACCGGCTACCGCCTCAGCCTGAAAATGCCGAGCTACCTGCCCGTCATGCAGTTCGCCAAAAGCAGCAAACTGCGCGAAACCCTCTACAAGGCCTACACCACGCGCGCCAGCGACCAGGCATCCCCGGAGTTCAGCAAATTCGACAACAGCGCCATCATGAAGGAAATCCTGGCGCTGCGCCTCGAAGAAGCCCGGCTGCTGGGTTACCGCAATTTCGGTGAAGTATCGGTGGTTGCCAAGATGGCCAAGTCCCCTGACGAAGTCATCACGTTTTTGCGCGACCTTGCCCGGCGGGCCCGCCCCTACGCCGAAAAAGACGTCGCCGACCTGCGCGCCTTTGCCGCCAGCCAGCTCGGCCTGCCCGACCCACAAGCCTGGGACTACGCCTACGTCGGCGAAAAGCTCRAGGAAGCGCGCTACGCCTTCAGTGAACAGGAAGTCAAACAGTATTTCACCGCCCCGAAAGTGCTGGCTGGCCTCTTCAGGATCGTTGAAACCCTCTTTGAAGTCGCCATCCGGAAGGAC
>NZ_JBFUBD010000777.1:0-718 GCF_056405935.1 Polaromonas sp. P1_E3 | reverse complement strand
CATCCTTACCATCGAAGACCCGGTCGAATTTTTGTTCACCAACAAGAAATCGGTGGTCAACCAGCGTGAAGTCGGCAGCGACACGCAATCATTGCAGGTTGCCCTGAAGAATGCGCTGCGACAGGCGCCTGACGTCATCCTGATCGGTGAAATCCGCGACCGCGAAACCATGTCGGCGGCCATTGCCTATGCGCAGTCGGGCCATTTGTGCCTGGCTACCATGCACGCCAACAACAGCTACCAGGCACTGAACCGGATCCTGAGCTTTTACCCGGTGGAAGTGCGCAGCACCATGCTGGGCGACCTGGGCGCGGCGCTCAAGGCCATCGTGTCGCAGCGCCTGCTGCGTACCCAGGACGGGGGCCGCACGCCGGCGGTGGAAGTCATGCTTAACACCAAGCTGATCTCCGAGCTGATCGAAAAAGGCGATTTTTCAGGCGTCAAGGAAGCGATGGAAAAATCMATGGCCGAAGGCTCACAGACGTTCGAGCAGGACATCGCCAAGCTGATCGTCGCCGGCACGGTCACCCGCAAGGAAGGTGTTCTCTACGCCGACTCGCCGACCAACCTGATGTGGCGGCTGGAAAATGACTTCGCCATCAAGGCCAAGACACTGGAGCCTGAAGAGGACCCGGATGACGAACCGTCCTTCACGGAAATCACGCTGGACGTGAAACACTGAAATGGCCCCCACGCTTGTCGCTTCGCGTACTACGCT
>NZ_JBFUBD010000776.1:0-722 GCF_056405935.1 Polaromonas sp. P1_E3 | reverse complement strand
ACCGGCGTGTACTTCTGGCCGTCAGGGTTGTAGATGCCGATCTGGCGGAACAGGCCTTCCATGCCGAAGGTGCGGGCCTCGTCGACCAGGATGGGCACGACACGCGGGCCCAGGGCCTGGTCGCGCAGCAGCTGGGTCAGGAAACGCACATAGGCCTGCGTGGTCGAGATTTCGCGGCCTTCGGCCGTGGGCTCGATCACCGATTTGAAGGTCTCGAGCGCGGGCACGGTGAACTGCTCGTCGGCCTTCACACGGCGGTGCGGAAGGTAGCCGCCCAGGGCCTTGCGTCGCTCGTGCAGGTAGCGCATCTCGGGCGTGTCATCGGCCGGCTTGTAGAACGGAATGTCGGCGAGCTGGCTGTCGGGAATCGGGATGTTGAAGCGGTCGCGGAAGGCCTTGATGTCTTCGTCGGCCAGCTTTTTGGTCTGGTGAACGTTGTTCTTGCCTTCGCCGATCTTGCCCATGCCGAAGCCCTTGACGGTTTTGATCAGCAGGACGGTGGGCTGGCCCTCATGCTTGACGGCCGCGTGGAAGGCTGCGTAAACCTTTTGCGAATCATGGCCGCCACGGCGCAGGTTCCAGATGTCGTCGTCGCTCATCTTGGCGACCATCTCGAGCGTGCGCGGGTCCTTGCCGAAGAAATGCTTGCGAACGAAAGCGCCGTCATTGGCCTTCATGGCCTGGTAGTCGCCGTCGACCGTGTCCATCATGACCTTGCGAAG
>NZ_JBFUBD010000775.1:0-724 GCF_056405935.1 Polaromonas sp. P1_E3 | reverse complement strand
GGATGTCGCGGTATTGGGGGAACAGGGATACCGCAGACACCGGTTTTCCCGCCAGCACGTCCTCAAGGTAATGCGCCAGGGAAAAACCGGCAAGTTCGATCTTGGCTGCGGCATCCGGCGTGCATTGGGCCGGCGTCTGGATGAATTTTTGCACGGCCGCTTCCATCGCCCGCAACACCAGGGCAGGCGCACTCATGCCAACCATCTCCAGCGCGCCGACTGCCTGGTGCAACTGCTGGCGGGCAATGCGCAACTGGCCGGCGTCGAGTGCGGCAAGATCAGAGTTGCTGACGCCTTCGGCCTCCCGCAAAAAGCGTTTCAGGGCTTTGTTGGAGCCTTCCAATGACTTGCCCAGTTCTTCCAGCACCCACGCCAGCGGTCCGAGGTCCAGGAGCGTCATGTCGAGCTCGGCGGGTGATGAGTTCAGATCGTGTGGTTGCATAAGTGGCATGCCGGTGAGTGAGTCAAGGGTCGGGGTCAAGTGTCAGTCGGTGCGTCTTCAAAGACCAGCACGCATTCTTAGCATTCTTAATATGCAGCGCGACTCGCCGGAGTCTATCCGTGTACTTGTTGTTACAAAAGGGGGTAAGTCGCCCTAGCGCGACACCTTTTCATCAATATTTTTGGCGGCGTGACAGCGCCTTGGCCTGGTTCTCATTTGTACGCCAGACCCACATGCAACCTAATCACTTATGCGACTTGGCCGTCGGTCTGTCTGCTATTC
>NZ_JBFUBD010000774.1:0-724 GCF_056405935.1 Polaromonas sp. P1_E3 | reverse complement strand
GCCTCGGTGCGKGTTGGGTAGTACTCCTCCAGGCCCGTAATGGCCTCGAAAAGTTTCGAGCCCAGCTCGTTGTAAAAGAATTTGGGGCTGATGGTGGCCGAGGGTTCAAGCAAACCCTCTTCCAGCTCCTGCGCCACATTTTGGGTCTGGCCCAGCTGTGATTCGTTGTAGAGGTTGATGAACTGCGGCGATGCCGTTGGCAGGGCCTCCACGAGGCCGGGAAATTTGAGGGGCAGGTTCACGTTGGATCAGCCAGTTAAGTGATATCGACAGATTTAAAAGCAGATAGCGAAACGCCTTTGTAGGACTGAACCGCTTTGGGTGCAAGCGCTGTCGGCCAAATGCTGTCCTATATAAGGTTCTTTTGGACTGCCGCTGGGCTGAGCGCGGTTTTCACCGCCATCTGCACTTCCTGTGTCACTTGGTCGCTGAATGCTGCCATTTCTTACAAAAGCCGGGCCCGTACCGGTATTGCACGACCGGCTCAGGGCGTTGGCTGAACCTGGCTTGTTTCCCCCTGCGCGAAGTGCTGCAGGGTTTCACCGGCCATGCGGTAGCGCACCCATTCAGCTTGCGGTTTGGCGCCCAGCGACTGGTAGAACTGGATGGCCGGCTCGTTCCAGTCCAGCACGCTCCATTCAAGCCGTCCACAGCCGCTGTCGAAGGCCAGCCTGGCCAGGTGCCGCAACAGCCGCTTGCCGGCCCCGCTGCCCCGGTGTTGGGG
>NZ_JBFUBD010000773.1:0-728 GCF_056405935.1 Polaromonas sp. P1_E3 | reverse complement strand
ACCTTAGGTATATACGGGGCGCTTTATGTCATTCTTCGGGCGCACGCTATAGGCAATAGAACTGGTTCGAATTTTCCTGTCAGTCGCATGGGACTTCTTCTAACGTTATTGACCCTTGGTGTATACCCCGCCGTGATGCTGTCTGTGCTTGGCTATAAGTTGGCTCCACTAGCCTCCCCATCGTTAGKGCACACTGTTTTGGCCCTAAACCTCGCGTCGCTAATTGCCGGCATCCCTTCTGCCGGATTTCTCATTGTCATCTCTGTTGCACTCTGGACGCACGCAGCTTGGCTTGTCGCGAATGCGGCCAACATTGCTGATCTTGAGGGAGCGCCTAACCAATCATTCGAGCCGACGCCTGACGGCGCGGTTTAATTCAAACGTTGGACCGCACCACGAACACAGCTTCCAAAACGCAGGCACCTTCCAATTCTGTGCTTCGCCGGTACCAGGAGTATGGGTGGCTGGGAGGCGGCGCACTTGGCTCGATTGTCGGCGTCCTGGTCAGCGGACCCCATTTCTTTGACTGGCCCGTCTTGCTCTCACTTGGAGCAATCCTTGGCGGTGGTGCCATGGGGGCCCTATTGGGCCGTCTGGCTGTTGGCATTGCCGTGGGATCCCTTGCTGGAGGCGCCAGTGCGATTGGGGTCCATGACGATACGGGGCACGTTTCTGGCGGAGACGGAGGACACCATGGAGGCAGTGATGGCGGTGGAGATAGCTAGGCG
>NZ_JBFUBD010000772.1:0-729 GCF_056405935.1 Polaromonas sp. P1_E3 | reverse complement strand
AAGAAGAACTGGCCAGGCTTTCATTTCCGTCGGCCACCGTGAACCTGCCGGGCAGCAAGCTCCGGCTCGACATCGCACTGTCCATCCGGGTATCTTGGCTGGCAGAACTGGGCCCCAAGGCCGGCGCCGAAAAATTGTGGGCGCATGCCCTGTTGGCACGCGCCGCCTGAACTTCGCTTTTTGGCCTATGCTTCAGGCCATGTATATGCCACCACAGTTCAGAGGTGACCGCGAGCAGGCCGCGGCGCTTATCCAGGAACATGCTTTTGCCAGCCTGATCAGCGTTGATGACGCGGGGCTACCTTACGTCACGCATTTGCCGCTTCACCTGGAAGAGCGCCCTTCAGCGCCTGGGCCCGCAGGCTTTGTGCTCCTGGGCCATGTAGCCAAGCCCAATCCCCACTGGCGATACCTGCAGGCCCGGCCGCAAGCTGTCGCCACTTTTCTGGGGCCCCATGCCTATTTGTCGCCCAAGGTCTACCCCGACCTGGCGCGCGTGCCGACCTGGAACTACCTGGCCGTGCATTGCACCGTCCAGGCAACGCTGATCGAAGACCCTTCTGCCAAGGATGCGCTGCTCAAGAAACTGATCGGCGACCACGAACCGCCTTATGCCGAACAGTGGCGCGGCCTGGGCGAAGAGTTTGCCCACAAGATGCTGGCCGGTATTGTGGCTTTTGAACTGGAGGTCACTGACCTTCAGTGCAAGGTCAAGATCAACCAGCACAG
>NZ_JBFUBD010000771.1:0-733 GCF_056405935.1 Polaromonas sp. P1_E3 | reverse complement strand
CGCTCAAGGTCGACCGCAGCCTGACGCTTGCTGGCTCAGGCCAAGGTTCGACCGTGATCGACGCCCGCACCGTCACCGGCTACGGCATTAACGTGACCGCCGACAACGTGTCGCTCAAGGACTTCACGATCTATGGCCCGAGCGCCAACGTGGCCGGGTCCTACGGCATCAAGGTGGCGCCCGTCGGAGACGACTCAGCCCGGCTACGCAATTTCTCGATCAGCAACGTCACCGCCCGCGGCGCGGGCCGGGCCGAGCTGGACCTTAACGGCGTTGACGGTGCGCTGATAGACCGTGTGACGGCCGACGGCGCGCCTGTGGGCAACAACACCGGCTCAACACAGGGCGCGGGTATCCAGCTGACCGACAGCGCCAACGTGACGGTCAGCAACTCGACCACCCGCAATAACGCCTGGGGCGGCCTGGCACTCTATCAGTCCAACCGCTATTACAACCAGCAGGTGAACAACATCACAGTGGCGAACAACAACAGTTTCACTGAGCGCAACCCCGTGTACATGCAGGATGAATCAGCGAGCCGTAATTTCGGTGCGCTCAGCATTGCGGGCTACGACTATGCCGTACGAAATGCCAGCACGGTAGACAGCAAGCAGTACACCTGGCTGCAGGCCTCGCAGCAAAATGCCCTGGACTACGCGGTCAATCTGGGTAATGCGGGCTCCAGCTATGTTCAGGGCTGGAACGGCGCGCAGGCCACACAGGACTTCCAGGT
>NZ_JBFUBD010000770.1:0-733 GCF_056405935.1 Polaromonas sp. P1_E3 | reverse complement strand
GGCAAGTACGATGTGGTGATCAACCAGGTCGGCATCACTGACAAGCGCAAGGAGACCTTTGATTTCTCCGAGCCCTACACCATCTCGGCCCCGCAGCTGATCATTCGCAAGGACGAAAAGCGCGAGTTCAAGACACTGGCAGATCTCAAAGGCAAAAAGCTCGGCCTGGGCCAGGGCACCAACTACGCCGACATCGCCAGGAAAGTAGGCGGCATCGACGTCAAGACCTATCCCGGCGCGCAAGAGTATTTGCAAGACCTGGCACTGGGCCGTATCGACGCCGCGCTCAACGACAGCCTGCTCATCCCCTACATCGTCAAGCAGACCAAGCTGCCGCTCAAGCCCGGTGCACCCGTGGGTGACCTCGAAAAGTCCGGCATTCCCTTTGTGAAGAACAACCCGAAGTTCAAGGCCGCCATCGACAAGGCGCTGGCCGACCTGCAAGCCGACGGCAGCTTCGCAAAGATCTCGACCAAATGGTTTGACCGCGACGTGAGCAAGCCGCCTGTCGCCGTGAAATAACCGAAGTAACATTCGATCAGCCGCGCGCCGCCTACCGGCAGGCGCCCTGAAACACCCCGGCTCTTCGCCGGGGTTTTTATTTGTGGAGACCCTTATGGACCTGTCTGGCCTGACCCAATTACTGCGCGATGCCCTGCCGCTGATGCTCAAGGGCGCCGCGTGGACGCTGCTGCTGGCGGTAGCGTCTGTTTTCTTCGGTGCCATCATCGGC
>NZ_JBFUBD010000769.1:0-734 GCF_056405935.1 Polaromonas sp. P1_E3 | reverse complement strand
GCTGCTTGGTACGCGTGGCGTTCACGACCAGGTCGTTGTCGCGGCTGTGGATGCCGACGATCATGCCTTCATACACCGGGTCATTGGCGCGTACGAACATGCGGCCGCGGTCGTCCAGCTTGCCCAGGGCGTAGGTGAAGATTTCACCGTCATCCATCGAAATCAGCACGCCGTTCTTGCGGCCGCCGATGTCGCCCTTGTGCGCTTCGTAGCTGTCAAAGATGTTGGAAATCAGGCCGGAACCACGCGTCAGGTTGAGGAACTCGTTGGTAAAACCGATCAGGCCGCGGGCCGGAATGCGGTACTCAAGGCGCACGCGGCCCCGGCCGTCCGGCTCCATGTTCACCAGCTCGCCCTTGCGCTCGCCGAGGGCTTGCATCACGCCACCCTGGTGCTGGTCTTCGATGTCGGCGGTGACCAGCTCGATAGGCTCGTGCTTTTCACCGTTGATTTCCTTCATCACGACGCGCGGCTTGGACACCGCCATCTCGAAACCTTCGCGGCGCATGTTTTCCAGCAGGATGGTCAGATGCAATTCGCCCCGGCCCATGACTTCGAAGATACCTTCTTCGTCGGTTTCGGCGACGCGCAGCGCCACGTTGTGCTGCAGTTCTTTTTGCAGCCGGTCCCAGATCTGGCGGCTGGTGACGTACTTGCCTTCGCGGCCGGCCAGCGGGCTGGTATTGACGCAGAAGTTCATGGTCAGGGTCGGCTCATCGACCTTCAGCATGGGC
>NZ_JBFUBD010000768.1:0-737 GCF_056405935.1 Polaromonas sp. P1_E3 | reverse complement strand
GTTTGGGCCGCGAGCATCGGGACATACGCAATGACGCGGGGATCCTTCTTAGAGGAAATTCTTGCCTTTCATTCACAGTTCATGGCGCAAATGGCTGCAAGAGTGGGGCGCGTGGTCGCCGGCGGACTCCCAAGTCGTATCCGCATCGACTTGAACAGTCTCATGCTAGAGCAACAACAACGGGCGTTGCCCATTGGGCAGTACCTTTCGAGCCCAGAGATTCCGACGGACTGGTCACTTGTTTCCAGTGCCGTGAAGCGACTGGAGGAGCTCCGCCATGAGACCTAACAAGCCTATCGACGCCAGGCCCTGCCGGAAAAGCTCATGAATGCACCAGAGTTGCAACAACTAATCCTGGCCGCATTCGCGCCGGTGCCCCGCCCTGCGCGCGACGAAATTGCGCCTCACATTTGCCAGGAATGTGCTGAACGTGCCGCTGATCTCGCGCCGTTTGCTGCAAATGAGGTGCCGGAGGCATCATTTCAAAGCCACGTGTGGGATATGCCACTTCTTTCAGCGGAAGCCATGCACTATTACTTTCCCGCCTGGCTCATTCGAGGCCTCGACGACAGTGGCCCCTGGCTGTGCGACGCGGCCAGTGTTGTGCTGGGCGCATTGGAGCATTCAGAGCACCGCTGGGACCCTGCCCAGCCGTATTCACGTGAGCAATGGCTGGCGTTTCAAGCCTGGCTGTCCTATGTGGAGCAGATAGCTGACGATATCGACCGAGAGGGACT
>NZ_JBFUBD010000767.1:0-737 GCF_056405935.1 Polaromonas sp. P1_E3 | reverse complement strand
GCATGACTTCCAGCCCGCTGAGGCCGGGCAAATTCAGGTCCAGCATGACGAGTTCGGGCGGATGGTCGTAGAGCCGGTTGCTGTAAGCACCTTCGCAGAAAAGGTATTCCAGGGCTTCCGTGCCGTCGCGGGCAACAATGATCTCATGGTCCGCGCCATTGTCCTGCAGCGTCAACAACGTCAACTCGACGTGAGCGGGGTTGTCCTCCACGAGCAGCATGGTTGGTCYGGGCATCTTTTCTCGCCTCCTTGGTGTTGGCGACCTTGCGTCTGGCCGAACCCTGACTATATACCTCGGATTTGAAGGCTATGTAAGTTCGGTGGCAAGGAGGAGGGCGGGCGCGGCTTGTCGCCGCGAGTTGGCCTGCCCGGAGGGGATCGAACCCCCGACCCTCAGCTTAGAAGGCTGATGCTCTATCCGACTGAGCTACGGGCAGTTTGCGTGTGCAAGCCGGGGCAAGGCCACGCACAGAGGAGGAGGCCGCCGTTTCCAGCTCGTCGCGAATCATACCTTCAATCGAGGGTTGGCAGCCCTGGCCAGCCACACCCAAGGGCCGCCTGCTCAGCACCTTTCTCAGCGCTTTTCGTACTGCGTCTTGCCAAACAGGATTTCCCGTGCCTTGTCGTCAGTGATGGGCCGGCGCAAGTCGGCCAGCACCGCTACGCCGCGTTGTACGGCGGGGCGCTCACTGATCAGGTCAAACCATTTTTTAAGGTGCGGGTAGTCGGCCCAGTCG
>NZ_JBFUBD010000766.1:0-746 GCF_056405935.1 Polaromonas sp. P1_E3 | reverse complement strand
GTCGGCGCCAACAATGCCTTCGTACAGTACGACATTTACCACGCGCAACGCATGGAAGGTGAAGTGGCGGCGACGATACAAAAACATTTGGCACGCATCGCTCACATCCAGTTGGCCGACAACCCGGGCCGCAACGAGCCAGGCACCGGCGAAATCAATTACGCATTTTTGTTTACGCACCTGGACCGCCTTGGCTATGGCGGCTGGATAGGTTGCGAATACAAACCAGCAAGCACGACGGATGCCGGACTGGGCTGGCGCCAACGCCTGGCAAGCTGACCCCAATCACCTCACAAGGATTACGCTTACATGACCTCCAACGCCCTGAAAATCGGCTTCGTCGGCCTCGGCATCATGGGCACGCCCATGGCCGGTCATCTGATCAAGGCCGGGCACCAGCTGTTTGTCCACACCCTCGGCAAGATACCCGACGCGATTGCCAGTGGCAGCGCCACGCAATGTGTGAATGCCAGCGGCGTGGCTGAGCGTGCTGACATTGTCTTCATCATGGTGCCCGATACACCCGATGTAGAGGCTGCGCTGTTTAACGACGACGGTATCGCAGCCGGTCTGAAGGGCTATTTCGGAGATGCAGGTAAACGCAAGGTTGTCGTCGACATGAGCTCCATCTCGCCTATAGCCACCAAAACCTTTGCACAGAAAATCAACGCACTGGGCTGCGACTACCTCGACGCACCGGTTTCCGGCGGCGAAGTCGGCGCCAAAAATGCGACGCTGTCCATCAT
>NZ_JBFUBD010000765.1:0-746 GCF_056405935.1 Polaromonas sp. P1_E3 | reverse complement strand
CGATATGGGCCTCTTCAATGATCTGTTTGAGCATTGACGGCGCATCATCCGTTTCTGGTGCGTAGCGTTCAAACAGCTGCTTGGCCGTCAGCATGACCTGATCGGAAGCCTTGCGCCCCCCGCTACGGCCACCCATGCCGTCGGCCACGATACCCAGCATGCAGCCGGGGATACGTGAGTGGCTGAACAGATTGACCTGATCCTGCTGGTAGTCCCGATCGCCTTTATGGATACCGGTGGACGCTGTGATTCGATAACCTTTGGACATTGTGTGGTCGTTCAAGCGCGAGGCTCGATTTATGGTCGCAATCGACGTATTATCAAGCGAAGCAGCGCGTACGGATAAAAAACCYTGGACTTAAATTTACATTCCCCGGAACGCCAGCTGATTGAACTCAAAATGGAGCATGCTGATCTCAATTCGCTGGTTGACCTGACCGCGCATGCCTTTCCCATTGACGAGTTGTTGCTCCGGCGCCTCAAAAAGCGGCGCCTGCAGCTCCGTGACCAGATTGCACAGCTTGAGCTGTCTCTGGATCCCCCTGAGCCTGCTTGATGACCCTTGCGATTGAAGTAGCAGAGGCCTTTGCGCCGGGTGGCACCCTGTCGCGCGCCGCTGAGCATTTTGTGCCTCGCGCCGGGCAAACCGAAATGGCCCTGGCGGTGGCGCGTGCTATCGAGGGCGCCTATCCCCTGGTCGTCGAAGCCAGCACCGGTGTCGGCAAAACTTTCTCATACCTCGTGCC
>NZ_JBFUBD010000764.1:0-756 GCF_056405935.1 Polaromonas sp. P1_E3 | reverse complement strand
TGCCGGCGGCGTGACGGTCAGCTACTTCGAATGGGTGCAGGATTTTTCCAGCTTCTTCTGGGACGAAGAAGAAATCAACGCACGCCTGGTAAAGATCATGAAAGACGCCTTTGCCGGAGTCTGGGCCGTGGCGCAAGACCAAAAAGTCAGCCTGCGTACCGCGACCTTCATCGTGGCCTGCAAACGCATCCTGCACACACGCGAGCTGCGCGGTCTGTACCCCTGAGTTGCTGAGCGGTACCGGTCCATTGCGTCAGCGCAGGACTTCTAAACCAAGCCGGGGCCACGGAACCGGCTTTGCCGAGCTGCAGGCGCAGCGGCCCATCCGGGGCCGGAGTTATGCGAAGCGAACGACCGTGAGGTCTTAAGGCAAACCAGGGCCGCGGGACTGGCTTTGCCAGACCGCAGGCGCAGCGGCCCCCTCGGGGGGCAGGGAGCTACACGCAGTGAGCGACCGTGGGGGCCACATCCTCACTGCAACGTTTCTTTGACCCCGGGCACCAAAGGCAAGGGCATGACGTCAATGCCCTCCTCTATCAACTCCACAGCTTCGCGCGCACTGGCCTGACCGCGAATACTGCGAGCCTCAAGCTCACCATAGTGCATGCGGCGAGCCTGCTCCGCGAACTGGCTTCCGACATCTTCAGTATTCGCCATCACACGGCGCAAGGCCTTCAGAAACGCGGCTTGCTCTGCATGCCCTTTCACAACCGGCACGTCAGCCCCTGCGGTGACCTCGCCTGCGGAGCCCCGCAC
>NZ_JBFUBD010000763.1:0-761 GCF_056405935.1 Polaromonas sp. P1_E3 | reverse complement strand
GTGTAGTTGTTGTTTGGCGGGAGAATAGAGCCATGACTTTAACCTCAGCACCCGCTTTCAGCGAGCCTTCGGGCTTTCTGGGGGTGGTAATGCTCGACACACAGTTCCCCCGGTGGCCGGGCGACATCGGCCATCCTGAAGCTTTCGGCGTTCCGGTTCGCCAGCATGTGGTGCAGGGCGCCTGGCCCGGCAAGATTGTGCAGAGCGGTGCCGGCCTGCGGGCTGCGGGCGTGCTGCCGGCTTTTGCACAGGCGGTGCAGGCCCTGGCGGATGAAGGTGCGCAGGCCATCACCACCAGTTGCGGTTTCCTCGTACTGTTGCAGGACGAATTGCAGGCGGCCGTGCAGGTTCCTGTTGTCACGTCCAGCCTGCTTCAATTGCCGGCGCTGCTTGCACGCCACGCCAGGGTAGGCGTACTGACCATCAGTTCAGCCGCGCTGGGTGATGAGCACTTGCGTGCCGCAGGTGTAGCGCATGAGCGTCTGGCGGATGTGGTGGTGCAGGGGGTCGACCCTCAAAGTGAATTTGCCACTGCCATTTTGGGTAACCGCCCGACCATGGACAGGGACAAAGCGTGCAGCGATGTCGTGGCGGCTGCGGTGGCCCTGAGGCAGCGGGAGCCTTCGCTGCAGGCGGTCGTGCTTGAGTGCACCAACTTGCCGCCGCACCGCCAGGCGATTGAAGAGGCCACCGGCTTCAGGACCTGGGCGCTGACCGACGATGAACTGCTGCTGCGCCCCTGGAGATGAGCTGCCCTACAT
>NZ_JBFUBD010000762.1:0-763 GCF_056405935.1 Polaromonas sp. P1_E3 | reverse complement strand
ATGCAAGCACCAGAGTTCCAGTGTGAATTGAGGGCAGCTTTTTTTGCATAGACTTCAACGTAAAAATGACCGGGCCGCAACGTCTTGCTGCGAAGCCGCCTCAGGCTGTTGCGCGTCCGTGGCGAGCAAGCTGTTAACTGGGGTGCCAAGTGCCTACTTCTTTTTTAGCCTCTCAAGAAGTTCCGAAGTCGCCTGTTGAGATTCTATTTTGATCGCCTTGCGCCTCTTGAAGTCAAAGGCACGTCGAACGCTATGCATCGCCTTTTTTGCAGGGAACAGGAAAGCGTTCCATGCAAGCGGCAACGCGCGCCACGCCTTGTGGCCGTCCAGCGGTGCAACGGGAATCAGGTTGATGGCCCCCATCACCAGATTGACGTCTATGAAAACGAACAGGATAGGTGCGAAAAATTGCTCCCCAGCGGGGAATAGAAACCTCAGTGAGAACTTCGCAAGAACCGCGATCCCTAGCATGCAGAGTTGCGCAAGAACACCGCCCCAGGCGATAAAGAGGTCGCTGCGCTCATAGTACGGCTCCTCGTGCTCACATTGGCCGTGCAATGCGTAGAGCCGTATCGCATATACCTCCACCCGCTGCGAACGGGCCACCATGGCATGGCCAAGCTCGTGAGCGAGGAGAAGCAAGAGGTAAGCCATCAGCGTCACGAAAGCCCAAACGAGGCTCCCGTGTACCCACCAGTACCAAGGCACCCAAAGCAGAATGGTCCAGTGGAAGTAGAACGGAATTCGTCTCCACTTTCCGAAC
>NZ_JBFUBD010000761.1:0-765 GCF_056405935.1 Polaromonas sp. P1_E3 | reverse complement strand
CGTCGAGGCATACCTCGACAAAGTGGTTGCCGCCGCCCAGGGTTCCCATGTGGCGGTGGTTGTTGGTGTTCTTCAGGCGCGGATAGTCCAGGCATAGCGCCTCGAACTCATCGACCAGCTGGCCCCAGGCCGCATCGGCCGCGCTGGGCGGATTCGTCCAGGCGCCGACTTCGCGCACCGAACCGTTCCTGCGATAGGTTTTGGGCGCTGACCCGTGCGGCACGGCTTTTTCGATTTCTGAGCGCAGCGGGCCKAGGTTGTCAGGGAGGTCTTCAGCACGCAGCGTGGTCTTGCAGGCCATCATGCCGCAGCCGATGTCCACACCGACGGCAGCCGGAATGATGGCCTTGAAGGTCGGGATCACACTGCCGATGGTGGCGCCCAGGCCGTAGTGCACGTCGGGCATCACGGCCACGTGCTTGAACACGATGGGAAGGCGCGCGGAGTTTTCCAGCTGCTTCAGGGCCTGGGCCTCCACCGGCACCCCGTTGGTCCACATCTTGACCGGTACACCGCCGGTGACTTCGTGTTGTTGGTAGTTCATTTTTTTCTCGCTTTTTCTTTTTAATTCTTTGTCGTCATTCGTCAAAATTGATCAACCAGCACCCACCTTCGTGGTTGGTGGCCAGGGCCAATTGACCCGGTATCAGGGATACAAAACCCTCCAGCAAAGTCCCTTCAGAGCCTCGCTCCTGCGAGCACAGACGTGCCCTGAGCTGCGAAAGCGCCAATGTTTCGACACTCTCGCTGCCATGGCCACAGGCC
>NZ_JBFUBD010000760.1:0-768 GCF_056405935.1 Polaromonas sp. P1_E3 | reverse complement strand
GCATTTTGGCGACCCCAAGCTTCAATAAGGCTGGAGGCAAGACGCGGTGTCACCCGCGCTCGCGAGAGAATAAATAAGAGGGAGGAAAAATATGAACGGGAAATTCAACAGGCTCGCTGCCGTCTTGCTGGCGGCCACAGCACTGCTTGGCGGCCATGTGCAGGCTCAATCTCAAGCGGCCCAGGATGGGGTGAAGCCCGCCAAGGCCAAAAAAAGCAAAAAAGCCACCGCTTCAACCGGCGCGACAAATGCAGGTGGCAAAGTCAAATTTATCTCAGGATCCGGGGAGACACCCGGCCAGCGCGACGCCCGGCTCAAACGCGAATGCAAGGGCGCAGTGGATGCGGGTGCCTGCACAGGCTACACGCGCTGATCCAACGACGGCGCCGGTGCAAAGCCGGCAGCAACGCCCGCAATACTCAGTTAGGGGTGGGGGTTCCCAGCACCTGCTGAAGCTCGCCGCTCTGGTACATCTCCATCATGATGTCCGAGCCGCCGATGAACTCACCCTTCACGTACAGCTGCGGAATGGTGGGCCAGTTGCTGTATTCCTTGATGCCGTGGCGGATTTCCTCGTCTTCCAGCACGTTGACCGTGGCGGGCTTGTTCACGCCGCAGGCCTTGAGCACCTGGATGGCGCGGCCGGAAAAGCCGCACATCGGGAATTGGGCCGTGCCCTTCATGAAAAGGACGACGTCGCTTGATTTGACGATTTCGGCGATGCGTTGCTGGGTGGGGTCTGTTGTGCTCATGGTGAAATCCTTTGGG
>NZ_JBFUBD010000759.1:0-772 GCF_056405935.1 Polaromonas sp. P1_E3 | reverse complement strand
GCCCACCGGGGAAATCCAGCTGATACCAATACCGGTAGAGGCTCGCAGATCATTTACGCGGAAACGCTCATTCTCACCAAAAACGTTGCCAGCGTCCACAAACCCATAGAGCCGCAGGGTACGGTCATTGCCTGCACCTGGAAACGGCGCGATAAGTTCGGCATTGAGTGTGAGCTTCTTCGGGCCACCGATGGCGAGATCGGATGCATCACGTGRGCCAAGGGAACCCTGCTCGAATCCACGTACGGAGCCCAGACCGCCTGAATAGTAGTTCTTGAAGAGTGGATAAGGCTGTCCACTCAGACCTTTACCCCATCCAAACTCGCCGTTAAGCGCAACCGTGAACTGTTTGTTCAGCGGAACATATTTCTGGACCTGGTAATTGGCCCGCACAAATTTGATGTCCCCGGCGACACCCCAGTCGCCGTAGACGCGCTGGAAAAGCCCCGAAGTTGGTACCAGCGCGCTGTCGCGGCTGTCACGCGACCAGCCCACGGTCAGTGGAATCGAGTTGCTTGTATAGCCAAACTGGTTCGCGTAGTTCTGATAGCTGACCGGCAGATTGTTACCCGGCACAATCTTCAATTGCTCGTAACCGGTACCAAAATAAACCGTGTCGTTCTCGGTGAATGGGACACCGAACCGGATGCTTGCACCCCGGGTTTTCAGGCTGTAGTCGCCGCCTTGGCCAGAGGTAGGTTTGGAGGTACGGTCATAGACATCAATGGTTCGTGAAATACCGTCCGCCGTGAAATACGGGTCGATGGTACTG
>NZ_JBFUBD010000758.1:0-772 GCF_056405935.1 Polaromonas sp. P1_E3 | reverse complement strand
GATGATTGGGGATCAGCAGGCCCACATACAGCAGCGCGTGCCTGATCTGGTAGACATCGGCGGCGTTGATGCCGGTACTCTTGCCAAGGTATTGCAGCTCGTCGACCAGGTCAAAAAAGAAAAACAGGGCCAGGAAGCCGAGCGCCACCAGGGCGATGGCAGCCAGTACTTCACCGTAAATCAGGCGGCGTATGGTTTTCATGCGTGGTTCTCGCTGTCACGTACAGCCAGCGGTGTACGGGTAATGCGCCGGGCGGGCCGCAGCTTCCAGTTGAACTGCCGCTTGGACAGCCAGATCAGTGCCAGCAGCAGGACGCCGCCATGCAGCGCCAGCAGGAAGTTGCTGAAGCTGATGAGGCCCACAAAAATCCAGCTTTGCCCGAGGTTGACCAGGTTGTTGTAGACCACAAAAGTCAGCAGCACAAAGATCATGTTGCCACTGCGTCCCCCGCGCGGATTCACGCTGGCGAGGGCTACGGCCAGTACGACGAAGTTGATGGACGCCAGGCCCAGCCCCAGCCGCCATGCCAGTTCGCCGAGGTTGCCGCGCGTCGGCGCCTTGATCAATGAGCGGGTGGACAGCAATTTGGCTTCCGGCGCGTTTTCGGCCAGCGGGTTGTTATCACCGGTTTTGGTGCCGTACTCGGCGAAGTCGCTGATCTTGAGCGCTGATTGTCCGATGACGTTTTCCAGGCRCTGGCCGTTTTCGAGCATGAGGAACTGGGCGTTGTCCTTTGTCTCAATGCGGCCCGAGCGGGCCGTGGTAATCGAG
>NZ_JBFUBD010000757.1:0-772 GCF_056405935.1 Polaromonas sp. P1_E3 | reverse complement strand
GGGCAGTTGCTGTCGGTCAGCGCGCCGCGCAACAATTTTGAATTGGCAAGCCACGCCGCAGAGTCAATTTTTGTGGCGGGCGGTATCGGCATCACGCCGATCCTGTCGATGATGCGGCACCTCAAGCGCGCGAATGCCGCCTTCAAGCTCTACTACTGCACGCGCGATGCGGGCAGCACGGCGTTCATTCACGAACTGCAATCCGGGTTTGCAGGCCAGGTGCAGATTCACCACGACAACGGCGACATTAACCAGGCACTGGACCTGTGGCCGGTGTTTGAAAAACCCGGCGCCGCACACATTTACTGCTGCGGCCCCAAAGGCCTGATGGACAGCGTCGCGGACATGTCGGGACATTGGCCTTCCGGGTCAGTGCATTTTGAAAGCTTTGGCGTCGACGCCACGGTGTACGCCGAAAACACGCCTTTCATCGTGCGCCTTCAAAACAGCGGGAAGACGCTTGAAGTCAGCGCCGAACAGACCATCCTGGAAGCACTGCGCGGCGCTGGCCTGCATGTGGCCAGTTCCTGCGAGAGTGGCACCTGCGGCACCTGCAAGACCCGCCTGCTGGCCGGCGATGCCGAGCACCGCGACATGGTGCTGACCGATGAAGAAAAGGCCGACCACATCATGGTCTGCGTCTCACGGGCAAAATCGCCTGAACTGGTACTGGACTTATGACAAACCGCACACTGAAGATGGGCGTGGTGGGCTTGGGGCGGGCGTTCACGCTCATGCTGCCCACCTTTGTGCATGACAGCCGCGTCACGCT
>NZ_JBFUBD010000756.1:0-783 GCF_056405935.1 Polaromonas sp. P1_E3 | reverse complement strand
GTTATACCGCAGACCTTGCGGTATACATTACGTTAGATTGCATTGAACGCAGCATCATGACGCACCCCAAAATTCCGCTCCCGATCGTTGAACGCGATGGTCCGTTTCGCGAGTTCAAGCAGGATGCTGCAATCGTGAGTCTTGAGCTCGCTGACGGAACTAACGTTGAAAGGGTGTTGCTCGTGTACCCGAACGAGGTCTGGGCGGTCGATGGTGCAAACGAGCTGCCTTTTGACCCGACCCAGGTCGTAAGGGCGTTTCAAACTTTCGAAGACTTGGCCACACGGTCTTCAAGCGAGTGGAAAGTTTTCGGAGAGACGGATGCAATCTAACTGGTCGCTCGACTCGGAACCGCGGCTGCAGACTGCGGCTTCGCTACGTATGCCACGGTCCGGTCAGCTCCAACGTTAGACCTCATGAACATTTGGCCGCGAGTGATCGAGACGTATGGGCACAACGGGCGCGTTGGCGTTCTGGTGGAGTTTCAACTGCGGAACGACGTCACCGCTCTGACCTCCGAGTTCACCGCTTTCGCCAGAAACGTGGCGGTGCACATTGCAGTGGAGAATCCGGCCTCACTCGAGGCGTTGTTGCAGCAGCGCTTTGCGAAGGACGCAACAAAGTCCGTCCGCTCTCTGGTCGCTGCGACGTCGCACACCCTCGGGGAGCCGATCTCTGTGGTCCGGTTCGTCCGTTGGGACAACGAGCAAGAAATCGGCCAGGATCCAGAGCCGCCTTTGAGAACTGCAGCCGCACTGAGGAAGCACGCATGAGGTCTAACAG
>NZ_JBFUBD010000755.1:0-791 GCF_056405935.1 Polaromonas sp. P1_E3 | reverse complement strand
CCACGGTACCTGCTGATCAGATGCGCAGTATTGATGCCGAGCGGGCACGAATCAGCGCCGAGCGCAACCGGCTGGAGGCAGGCTTCCTGGCTGAGGACGCCGAATGCTACAACCGGTTCGCCGTCAACAGTTGCCTGGGCAAAGTCAATGACCGGCGACGTGAAGTCATGTCAGACCTCCGCAGGCAGGAGCTGTTGCTCAATGACGAGGAGCGCCGTATCAGGGGCGCCGAACAGATTCGCAAAACGGAGGAAAAATCGTCACCGGAAAAGCAGCAGGAAGCTGCGGATCGCCGGGCGAAAGCTCTGGAGGATTCTCAGGCGCGTCTTGAGCGGGAGAAAAAGAAAGCCGAGGACCGTGCAACTGCCAAAGCCGCAGAGCAAGGCAGTAGCGACGCCAACGCCGCCAGACTAAAGAGCGGCCAGGAAAAATCCCAGTCTAGAACCGACAAGCAGGCCGCCGCAGCGGAAGAGGCTAAAAAGTTCAACGACCGCCAAAAAGAGGCGCTGGAGCGCAAAGCCCAGCACGAAAAAGATCGCCTGAAGCAGACCAAGCCGCCAGCGAAGTCCTTACCCTTACCCGACTAGGCGGGCTGGTGGCTCAGCGGCCAAAGGCTCGAGTTTGACGATTACCAGCGAAAGATTATCCCCGCCGCCCCGCGCGCGGGAACGTGCTTTCTGAATCAGGAATTCAGTGGCTTCCCGGGGTGACAGCATGGACAGGGCGGAACCCATCTCGCTGGTGCTGAAGTAGTGCCAGACCCCATCACTGCACGCCAGCAGGACATCTTC
>NZ_JBFUBD010000754.1:0-792 GCF_056405935.1 Polaromonas sp. P1_E3 | reverse complement strand
CGCTTTATGCGTCACTTTCCTGATCTCGGGTTGTGCCACCATTGCCGACCCCGTCACGTATTCGGAAAAAAAGATATCTCCCCCCTCTTTGCCCGTAAAGAAGGTGCTGGTAATTGTTGACGCGAGCTTGGTTGCTGACAATTTCGGCAATTCTGTCCGTTCCAGGGAAGCGGTGATTAACGAGATGTTTTTGCCCTTGGCAAAGTCCATGGTGGATGAAGTGAAGAAGACCGGTAGTGAAGCTTCCTACCTCATTCATTTCGAGGGCGCGCGTCCTTCGCCGCCCGGTGGTGAATACTCTCACGTGTGGACGCAAACACTTGACAAATTCATCAAAAAAAATGGCGTATTTGTCTCTGACTTTGTCTGGGTAGGTTCGATCCTGGAGCGCAAAGGATTGACAACATTTTCCGAAATCTATCGCACTGAATATCGTTCCGACGGATCGAAATGTTTTATCAATTCAATCCATTTTGCAAACAAGGCCGACTGTCAGAAGAAATACACGGACTCCGTGTCCGGTCAGCTGGCACATGCAGGTCTGAGGCCCTAATGCGGAATCGATAGAACTTGTGCGGCAATCACTTCCATGCCTGTACATACCTTCAGCCCCGCAGCAGACCGCAACAAGCAGCCCATCCTCGAGGTGCTGCGCGAAGTCTTACCTGCGCATGGCAATGCACTAGAAATCGCCTCAGGCACAGGTCAACACGTCGCCTGGTTTGCCGCGGCCCTTCCGCAATGGACGTGGCAGCCCACTGATGCGATTCCTGCCTCCATGGACTCCATTGC
>NZ_JBFUBD010000753.1:0-793 GCF_056405935.1 Polaromonas sp. P1_E3 | reverse complement strand
GGTCAAACCCCACCCGCAATCCAGTTCGATCCGGCGAAGCTCCAGGAATTGCAGCAGCGCTATGTCGCGGACGCTTCGGCTTTGTGGAACCAGGGCCTGCAAGAAGGCGCAGATACGCTGGTGTCTTCCGACCGGAGGTTTTCGAGCGCAGCCTGGAAGACCAATCCTGTCTCGAAGTTTTCGGCTTCTGCTTATCTGCTGAATGCCCGCACCCTCATGGCCCTGGCCGACGCCATCGAAGGCGATGCAAAGACCCGGGCACGCCTGCGCTTTGCGGTCGAGCAATGGATGGCGGCCACGGCGCCCAGCAATTTTCTGGCGCTCAATGCCGAAGCGCAGCAAAAAGCCATTGAAAGCCAGGGTGAAAGCATCGCCCAGGGCCTGACCAACCTGCTGCACGACCTGAAGCAGGGCCACGTTTCCATGACCGATGAACGCGTGTTCGAGGTCGGCAAAAATGTAGCCACCACCGAAGGCGCAGTGGTATTTGAAAATGAATTCTTCCAGCTGCTGGAGTACAAGCCCCTGACGGCAAAGGTTTACGAAAAACCTTTCCTGTTGATCCCGCCGTGCATCAACAAGTTCTACATCCTGGACCTGCAACCCGAGAACTCGCTGATCCGTTATGCCGTCAGCCAGGGCCATCGCACCTTCGTGGTGAGCTGGCGAAATCCCGATGAGTCGATGGCGCAGAAAACCTGGGACGACTACATCGAGCATGCCGCCATCAAGGCCATCGACGTGGTGCAGGAGATCACCGGCGCCAAAACCCTGAATGCCCTGGGCTTTTGCG
>NZ_JBFUBD010000752.1:0-795 GCF_056405935.1 Polaromonas sp. P1_E3 | reverse complement strand
GGACGATCTCGCCGGGGCCGGCTTCTGTGGCCTGCACGCGTTCGAGGCCCTGGAAGGTCAGCACCTGGTTGATGCGGCCCTTCACGGCCTTGCCGTCCGGGCCTTCCATGACCACCACGTCCATCATGGGCTTGATGGTGCCCTGGCTGATGCGGCCGACGCCGATACGGCCGACGAAGGTCGAGAAGTCGAGCGCGGAAATCTGCAGCTGCAGCGGCGCGGCAGGGTCACCCTTTTGCGCAGGCACGTGCTTCAGGATGGTATTGAAGAGCGCCGACATGTCGGGGCCCCACTGTTCGTTGGGGGGGCCTTCTTCGAGCGACGACCAGCCGTTGATGCCGGAGGCGTACACCACAGGGAAATCGAGCTGTTCGTCGGTCGCGCCCAGCTTGTCGAACAGGTCGAAAGCAGCGTTGATGACCTTGTCGGGGTTGGCGCCCGGCTTGTCGACCTTGTTGACCACCACGATGGGCTTGAGGCCCAGCGCCAGTGCCTTCTTCGTCACGAAACGCGTCTGGGGCATGGGGCCTTCCTGCGCATCGATCAGCAGCACCACGCCGTCGACCATGGACAGCGCGCGTTCGACTTCACCACCGAAGTCGGCGTGGCCCGGGGTGTCGACGATGTTGATGTGCGTGCCTTCCCAGGTCACGGCGCAGTTCTTGGCCAGGATGGTAATGCCGCGTTCTTTTTCGATCGCGTTGTTGTCCATCACGGTGTAGGTCACGGCGCAGTTCTTGGCCAGGATGGTAATGCCGCGTTCTTTTTCGATCGCGTTGTTGTCCATCACGGTGT
>NZ_JBFUBD010000751.1:0-798 GCF_056405935.1 Polaromonas sp. P1_E3 | reverse complement strand
GTGGACGGCCCCTTTTCCGGCGCGGCAAGTAAAGCCGGGGATCTTGTTGTAGGGGTTCGGGATGATCTCAGCACCGGCCGGGAACACCCCCATGTTCAGGCGATGGATGTTGTCGTCGCGGTCAGGTTCGTAGGGAATGCCCTGCTCCCTGGCGACATCTGCCATGCGTTCGAGGATCAGCGTTTTAGCGGTGGGATGCAGCGCAAGGTCAACACCCAGCGCCTTGGCCGCGCACTGCCGCGTATGGTCATCAGGTGTGGCGCCTATACCGCCGCAGGAAAAAACCACGTCGCCGCTGTCACGCGCGGCCGCAAAGGCCCGCGCCAGCGTCGCTGTGATGCGGGCCGGATCATCCCCCACATAGTCGGCATAGGCCAGCTGCAGACCCCGCGCACCCAGCAGTTCGATGGTTTTGGGCAGGTGTTTGTCTGCGCGTTTTCCGGAAAGGATTTCGTCGCCGACGATGATGAGGCCGAATTGTGGGGTCATGCTGAGGCTTGGGGTGTCAGATCAGGGGAGCCAGGAGAGACAAAGAGAGTCAGGGTTGGGATCCGGGTTTTCCGCCCAGCGAGCCGAAGCTGGGCGCCGGGCCTGGCAAGGCTTCGGGGGCCAGTTCCGTTGCTATCGATTGAATAGCTGCTTGCGCAAGCGGGTCGGGCGCCAGGGCATTGTTCTTCTTGCGGAGTTGCTCCAGGGCCGACAGGGTGTAGTGGGCAAACCAGAGCGAGGAAAACGCAAACACGAGGGTGTAAATCCAGATGGCTACCGGCACCAGGATGGGCGCCATGGCCACAAACA
>NZ_JBFUBD010000750.1:0-801 GCF_056405935.1 Polaromonas sp. P1_E3 | reverse complement strand
GGCCTTGGGGTGTGGGCTCGAAGCGCGTCTTGCCCAGGCCGAAGATGCCGAGCGATGCGCCGAGGCTCAACCCACCGGCCAGCCACCAAAGCCGTTCGAGGTGCTCATGTGCGGCGAAGCCAAGCAACACAAGCAGGACGGGAAAGATGGCCAGAGTGATCCAGGGACGGATCCTCGACAAGCGCTGGCGCCCGACCATGCGGCGAAAGCGCGCGTAAACGCGCCATGCGACCAGTGGAAGAAGCACAAGCAATGTGATGACGGAGGAACTCGGGGCTTGCATGGTGTTGGCCTTCAGGTAGCGAACAATGGGCACAGGCGGCAGAAATTGCCCGACACGGTGCTCCCGGGACTATCGATGGAGAAACGATGCCTGCAGAAACCGCATACCCGCCAGTATTTGCTGAACCCGCTCACCCGACAGCGTCCCAATCTGCGCACCCAGACGTGTTTTGTACACGGAAGACACCTGCGACACAACCACCACGCTTTGCTTTTCCAGATTGCCTTCGCCGGGATCCAGCAAGACATTGCCCGGCTCTGTGGCGCGGTTCAGGTTGGAAGTCAGCGCGCAAACAATGACGGTGCTGATGCGGGAGCGGTTGAACACGTCGTCCTGCACAACGACGTGTGGATGCGGGACGCCTGGAATCGAGCCGCGTGAGGGGTCGGCTTCAATCCAGAACACATCGCCCTGCCTGATGGTGTCGGGGTAAGGGCCTTGTGGGGCTTGGGGGTCTCTGTCCATCGCGGTATTTTCCCACTCAAGACATTGAACAATTTTTTCCACCTGGCCGCTGA
>NZ_JBFUBD010000749.1:0-803 GCF_056405935.1 Polaromonas sp. P1_E3 | reverse complement strand
ATCTGTGCACAGGCATAAGGCCGTATATGAAGACCCACCACGTACAGACCGGCGTGGGGCACTATGGGGTGTTCAGCGGACGTAAGTGGAACCAGCAGATTTACCCGCGTGTGCGGGAGATGATTCATGCGAGCATGGGCTGAAATTTATACAAAATCGGCCTCCAGCCCAATGGAAACGAGCGCAAGCAGCTCCTGAATTGATAGCATAGGCTACGCGTGCAAGCCGCCAGCTATAAGAGGAGGCTTCATCTCACTATCGTCACCTGGCTTTTGTCGTCCTGATTTTTAAAGTCAACGTGCGTCAGGAGGGCGGCCTCTGACGGTCGGACATGAGGTGAAGTGTGAGCCCACCAGCTCTCTGGCAGCATCGAGAAACCGAGCAAAACACCGGAAGCAGCCAAGAGAGAAAGTGCCTTGTACATCACTTCACGCTTGCGAAGCAGCCATGCAATCAGGCTGACCAATACGTATAGAGCCATTTGAGCCAATGCAGCCGCAAAGAAGCCGACCTGGAACGAGGGTGTGTAATGTGCCGGCGCATGAGCTGCAGGCGTATAGAGCAGCATGCCTCCAGGTGTTTGGGAATAAAAATAATAGCCTGCCAGTAAAGCAATCACTGGAGGAACAAGTGCGGCGTAAGGCCAGAATTTGCGCATGGGCTCCAATTTAATCGCTTCGGCCTATCCAGGCCACCACCACCCAAATCACGCCCATCACACCCACCAAACCCAAAATCACCCCGCGCCCCTCCATCACCCCCGCAAACACCCCCACCAACAACCCCGCCAGCGGCTGCGACAA
>NZ_JBFUBD010000748.1:0-805 GCF_056405935.1 Polaromonas sp. P1_E3 | reverse complement strand
ATCTGGGACAATGCACTCCGGTAGCCGTGGCTGGAATGCGGCGTGGCGTTGCCATTTGCCACCGTCACGTCCAGCAACTCCTGCAGATATTCCAGCTGGAATCCGGTTTCGGCGGCTTCTGCTTCGGGATTCCTGCCGCGCCTTTTGTCTGGCCTGGATCCCGTGCTCGTCGAGAGTTTTTCCAACTGCGAGGATATTTGCCTGAAATAGGCTTCGATGAAAGGTCGGTCGTCGAGACTGCGGCGGCTGCTGTACGAATGAGGGTCCTGAGGGCTCACCAAGTCAGCCCCGACGACATTCTTCAGGATGTGCTTCACGCGCTGACAGACGTTGGCCAACGCTCCGTCAACGCTGAACTCATCCCAGCAGGCACCTTTCAATTCGGGCGAAAAGGCGCTCGGGAATCCAGCGCCACTGTGGTAGGCCTGTCCCGAAAATTGCAGCGCTCGGGGTTTCCAGGATCCCAGGGAAAACTTGATCGCACTGATCACATCGTCAGCAGACGGCTCCCTGCGCAGCGACAGGTGGTAGCCCAGCACGCACCGGCTGCGCACCTCCAAAATCACAATAACCCACAACCGGTGCACCAGGATCGATTCCAGCCGGCCGTCATGACTGGGAACCAGCACGACGCACCGCACGTCAAGCTTGTGAGCGTCGCATTCGACCCGGCGGAACAAAGAGAAATCGGGCCGTTTGGTACCGTCTCCTGCTTTTGCCTTCTTGACGGTTTCGGGACCGCCCTCAATGGCTCTGGCTTTGTCGGGATGCTCTGAAAGCACTTTGTTGATGAACGCGCCTATGG
>NZ_JBFUBD010000747.1:0-805 GCF_056405935.1 Polaromonas sp. P1_E3 | reverse complement strand
CCGGAAAATGGCAGTCAGCAGAGGCGGTGCGTTGAACCTGCCGAAGATTTGCCCGACTCACGACAACGAAGGAGACAGCATGACCCCGCAAATGAAGACGATCCGCAGTACCGGCACCGAGACTGATACCGCAAGCCGGCGCCAGGCCCTCTTCGGGGTGAGCGTCTTTCTCGCGGGTGGCGCCCTCCTGGCCTTGCCATGCCGCMTGCTGGCCCAGACCAGCGACAAGGTGGTGCGCTTCATCCTGCCCGTGGGCGCCGGTTCGGGGGTGGACACCATCGTGCGAGCGGCCAGTGTTGCGATGGGCAAGGCGCTGGGCCACCCGGTGGTGATTGAAAACCAGCCCGGCGCGGGCGGCATCGTTGGCACCTCGGCGCTTGTGAAGGCCGCACCCGACGGCATGACGCTTGGCGTCGTGTCCAACAATCACGTGGTCTACCCCAGCGTCTACAAGTCGCTGCCCTTTGACCCGATCAATGACATCACGCGGATCACCGTGCTGGGCAGCACGCCCTTTGTGCTGGTGGTCAACCCGGCCAAGATAGCGGCGACGAACGTGAAGGACCTGGTCGCGCTGCTCAGGGCCAAACCCGACAGCTACAACTACGCTTCGTCCGGCAACGGCACCATCCTGCACCTGGCGGCCGAGATGTTCATGGAAGAAGCGCAGGTGAAGGTCAAGCACATCCCCTACAAGGGCGTCAGCCCCATGATCACCGACCTGATCGGCGGCCAGGTCGACCTGGGCGTGCTGTCGCTGCCCTCGGTGCAGGCGCATCTGAAAAGCGGCGCGCTTCGCGCCATC
>NZ_JBFUBD010000746.1:0-806 GCF_056405935.1 Polaromonas sp. P1_E3 | reverse complement strand
GCGTTGGGGTCGGTCTCCCAGCCCTTGCATTTCAAAATCCAGCCGGGTTGCCCGCCGCCGCCGGCATTGGCACCGCGCGGCACCACGCCGTCCTTGAAAGCTTCCATTTCATGCGGGTATTGCGGATATTCTTCCAGGTAACCAAGGTTGTCCAGACGCAGCTGGTCGCGCATTTTGACGCGGCACAGGTTGAGCACGCTGTCTTGCATGGACACGGCGACTTTCTGGCCCTTGCCAGTTTTCTGGCGGCCGATGTAGGCCGTCAAAATACCGATGGCCAGGTGCATGCCGGTATTGCTGTCGCCCAAGGCGGCAGACGAAATGGTGGGACCTGAGTTCTCGCCCTTCCAGTAGCCGGTGGTGGACGCTGCGCCGCCTGCGCACTGGGCCACGTTTTYGTAAACCTTCAGGTCTTCGTAGTGGTGGCCGTCAGAGAAACCCTTGACGGATGCCAGAATCATTTTTGGGTTGAGTGACTGGATGTGTTCCCAGGTGAATCCCATGCGGTCCAGTGCGCCGGGACCAAAATTCTCGACCATCACGTCGGATTCCTTGATGAGCCTCTCCAGCACTTCCTTGCCTTCGGGCTTTTTTGTATCAAGCGTCAAGCCGCGCTTGTTGCTGTTGAGCATGGTGAAGTACAGCGCGTCAGCGCCCTCGATGTCACGCAGCTGGCTTCGGGTGACGTCGCCAGAGCCAGGACGCTCGACCTTGATCACGTCAGCGCCGAACCAGGCCAGCATCTGAGTGCAGGCGGGGCCGGCCTGCACGTGCGTGAAGTCGATGATTTTGATGCCTGCGAGTGG
>NZ_JBFUBD010000745.1:0-809 GCF_056405935.1 Polaromonas sp. P1_E3 | reverse complement strand
GTTGCGGCCGATGCAGTAGATGCGGCGCACCGGGAACATTTCGGCGCTGCCCGCGATCGGCACATAGGTTTCGGGCACGGTAAAAGGTGTAGCCGGCGCATTGGCCGCCGTACCGGGTGTGGCGCAGCCGACGACTGCGCCCGTCGCCATCAGGGCGCCTGTTTGCAGAATTCCGCGTTTGCTCATGTCTGGTTGTGTCATGTGTGTCTCCTGAAGTTGTGGATGAAGCTGGAGCTTGTTGTCAGCGTTTTTCTCCAGCTATCGAGCTTAGGGTGCGCACGCCGCGCGCAGGCAGACGCAATTACGCATTTACCGGACGATTCAATGCAACGCAGCTGCGGTCGTCTCAAGCTGCTCCGGAAATTTTCGCGCGCACGCTATCGCGAAAAGCTTTCGGCGTCTGGCCAAAACGCTGACGAAAGCGCCGCGCGAAGTAGGCTTCATCGGCAAAGCCTGAAGCATGGGCAATGCTGGCTATACGATGGCTGCTGTGCGCCAGTTGTTCCTGCGCAAACTCCAGGCGTCGCTCGGTCACCAGGTCGGTGAAGGTCTTGCCGGTTTCTTTTTTCAGCAGATGCGCGAGGTAGTTGGGCGAAAGGAACGCGGCGGCCGCCGCATCGGCCAGCGTCACTTCGCCGGCCAGGTGCTCACGGATGTAGCGCACCGCGCGCTGCAGGCTGGCACGACGGCTGCCCTGCTGTGCCTGGCTGGCCGAAAAGCGCAGCAGGTCGGCCTCGTACTTGCGGCAGACCAGGCCGATGAGCTGCAGCATCAGGCCACGGATCATCTCGACGGAGCCGAAGCGGCGA
>NZ_JBFUBD010000744.1:0-811 GCF_056405935.1 Polaromonas sp. P1_E3 | reverse complement strand
GGTCCCATTTCGTGTTTGCGGCAATCTGCGTGCGTGAAATAACCAGTCGCGTTCATGGGGAAATAATTTGTAAAAAATTACGGTATGGTTGGCACCATGAAAGTCACAGAAAAACTCCAGGCGCTTCTTGATCAGCTTAACACGGTCATTGTCGGGAAACCCGCCCAGGTACAGGACTGCGTGGCCTGCCTGCTGGCCGGCGGGCACCTGCTGATTGAGGACGTTCCGGGTGTCGGAAAGACCACGCTGGCCCATGCGCTGTCGCGCTCATTCGGCCTGCAGTTTTCCCGGGTGCAGTTCACCGCCGACCTGATGCCCAGCGACTTGTCGGGCGTATCGATTTACGAGCGCCAGAAAGAAAGTTTTGTGTTTCACCCGGGGCCGGTTTTTGCGCAGGTGCTGCTGGCCGACGAGATCAACCGGGCCAGCCCTAAAACCCAAAGCGCCCTGCTTGAAGCCATGGAGGAAAAACAGGTCACCGTGGAAGGTGAGACCCGGCCCCTGCCACTGCCGTTCTTTGTCATCGCCACACAAAACCCGCACGATCAGCTCGGCACCTACGCCTTGCCTGAATCACAGCTGGACCGTTTCCACATGCGGATTTCTCTGGGCTACCCCGACCGCGCCGCCGAACGTGAACTGCTGCGGGGCGCCGACCGGCGCGACATGGTCGAAAAACTGCCGGCCCTGCTGGCGCCACACGACTTGCTGGAACTGCAGCAGATGGTGGCGCAGGTTCATGCCTCCGAGCCGCTGCTGAACTACCTGCAGGACCTGGTCACGGCGACCCGCTCCGGCCGCTGGTTCCTGC
>NZ_JBFUBD010000743.1:0-811 GCF_056405935.1 Polaromonas sp. P1_E3 | reverse complement strand
CCTCACGTGCTCCGTTATTGGGAGCAAGAGTTCACGCAGCTGCGCCCGATGAAAAGGCGTGGCAACCGCCGCTACTACCAGCACCACGAAGTTTTGATGATCCGGCGGATTCGTGATTTGCTCTATGACCAGGGCTTTACCATCAGCGGCGCGCGCAACAAGCTTCAGGAAATTGTCCAGACGGAACGCGACAAGCGCCGAAATGGCGAAGTCATGCTGGATGGCGTGGAAGTGCTGGAAGGCGGTGAGTCCCTGCTGGAAGATTTTGAGGATTCCAGCGATCATTCTGATTTTGAAGACAGCGAGCCTGAAGGAGCGGACTTGCCCACTGGTAGCGCGGCCCAGCAGCGGTTGCAGTTGGTGCGGCGCGAGTTATTTGAAATTCGTGATCTCCTCAGCGCGGGGCACTGAGAAGCATTTTCGGCGCGCTATAATAAAAGGCTTGTCGGTGTGTGGCGCAGCCTGGTAGCGCACTTGCATGGGGTGCAAGGGGTCGAAGGTTCGAATCCTTTCACACCGACCAATCAAACCAACAGATAGCCGGTTAGCAACGCTAACCGGCTTTTTTGTTTTTGAATTGAATGTCGACGTGGCCGGCTGGCCGGCAATCGAAAGCCGGCCCTTCATCCGAAGATCAACGGAAGGCGATAGCAGCCTCGGAGCGACGGCGATGCCCAAGCGCAAGCGTATCAAGCCGGAACAATGCCGGGAATTTGTGTGGCCGGCGGCGTGTTGCGGCTGCGGCCGCAGCGAACCATGCCATCGATCATCACCATGCCAACACCAGGAATGTCCCCGCGTTGAACACTGT
>NZ_JBFUBD010000742.1:0-812 GCF_056405935.1 Polaromonas sp. P1_E3 | reverse complement strand
GCACGGCCCAATCAGGCAGTTCGAGTTTCTGACCATAGCCAACTCATTAACTAACTGATACATTGTTTTGAGAATTTGAACCGTCATAAACAAAAAGCTTGGCCGGGGGAGGCTTCAATGTATGAATTCGTCAAAGATTTGCGGCTTGAAAACTCATTGCAAACATCCAATGAACGCGTGACTTTTGGTCATTCGATTGCAATATGAGAAGGGGAGTTCATCTACCCGTCATAGATCAGGTACGAATAGAGGGCTATCAAACCTATACCAGCGCGGCAAACGGGGGAGTTCTGAAGCATGAGTTTGTAGATGGAGTGAACCTAATCGTTGGAGTAAACGGTTTGGGGAAAACAACTCTATTACGAATGATGCATCGGTTGATAGCAGGCCCTTTTGAGCTGCGAACCCAAGACCAGTTAGGTCAAGCGCAACGGGAATTCAAGCCCATCAACCGGATCAGCGCACTATTCGGCGATCGCGTTCCCGATGGAGCAAAAAAAGCTACAGCGACATTGACTTTTAGTATTGGGACAAAAAAGGCTTCCATCACACGCCGTCTAGACAATTTCAAAATCAGCAAGTTTCTTGTCAATGAAAAACCGGTCTTCTCCGATCAGCTTGATTTTGAAGACCAATATCAAACTTGGTTAACTGAGGCAAGTGGATTCAGTAGCTTCTTCGATGTCCTACTTTCCCTGCACTACTTGATCTTCTTCTTTGAAGACAGGCGATCTATAGTTTGGGATGCTGATGCGCAAGATGAATTAACCAGGCTGTTTCTTTACTCAGTGGATGATGCGAAGCTATACAGA
>NZ_JBFUBD010000741.1:0-819 GCF_056405935.1 Polaromonas sp. P1_E3 | reverse complement strand
GGTGCAGGCCGTGGTGGGTGGCAAGGCAGTGGCCGGCATATCGGGCTACAGCGAGTTCAGCGATGAACTCGCCAGCGGGAAACTGCGTGCCATTGGCGTGTCGTCCAAGCGCATGGTTTTTGGCATTCCCTCGATTCGCGAACAGGGTCTCGATGTGGACATGGCCAACTGGCGTGGAGTGTTTACCGGCCAAAACGTGGCACCCGCCCGGCAGGCCGAAATGGTCGAAGCGGTGAAAGCCGCCGCGGGGTATGAGTCCTGGCAAAAAACACTGAAGCAGAACCACTGGGACTCTTCGCTGCTTTCTGGGCCCGGTTTTGCCAGCTTCATTGACTTTGACCTGACGACCTCGCGCGTCATGGTGCACCTGCTCAAGCTCAAAGCCTGACGCTCTGCGGCAGGGTTTTCGGAAGGGGCGGCCGCGTGGGTCACCCCTTTTTTCTCCGGCGTCCATCTGATGGATGGCATGGAAAGTGCTGTGCCTGTTGGAGAAACAGGCGCATGCCGGCCTGCTGCCTGATACATGCCACCACCGCTGGAGAATCTCATGCCGACTGTCCGACGACGTATTTTTCTCGGTGGGCTCACTTGTCTGGGCGCAGCTGCCGCCGGCGTTGTCCCTGCACCCTTGTGGGCACAGGCTGCCGTGAAGGGCAAGCTTGCGCCGAGATTGCGCATCGTCATACCAGCCGCCTCGCGCAGCACGCTGGACGAAGCGGGCCGTGCCCTCGGCGATGCCCTGGTCGGCCTGGGCCTGAGCGACGAGATCGAATACGAAAACAAGGAGGGGCACGGCGGCACCACAGGGCTGGCCTGGTC
>NZ_JBFUBD010000740.1:0-829 GCF_056405935.1 Polaromonas sp. P1_E3 | reverse complement strand
GTGCTGTCCTCAGCTGTGCCGCGCGCCGCATACCTGCGCAGCAAGGCCGCGGTGGACCGCACCGCCGCCGGTGCCATGGGGCTGCTGGGTCTGCGCCTGGTAGCCACAGCGCATACCGCCTGAGGATGCTGACGGGCATTCTGGCAGGGCTTGCGGCGGGCGCGCTGTGGGGTCTGGTGTTTGTGGCGCCGCGCATGCTCGACATGGGGGTGGGCGGCTATTCATCGATTGACCTGACAGCTGGACGCTTTGCGGTGTACGGCGTGGTCGCTTCGCTGGTGATGCTGGCGGGGTGGCGCAGTCGCCGCCTGCCCACGCTGCGGCAAGCCTGGGCTGCCCTGGTCATGAGCATCCTCGGGTTCAGCGGCTACTACCTGCTGCTGGTGCTGGCCATACGCGATGCGGGTACTGAAGTGCCTTCGCTGGTGATCGGCACCATCCCGATCTGGATCATGCTGCTGGGCAAGCCGCAGGGTCTGCGCTGGGCAGCTCTGCTGCCGGGGCTGGCGCTTACGCTGGCCGGGCTCGCGCTCATGATGGGATCCACGCAAGAAGCCGGGCAGGGCACGGCCGCGCATTTCTGGCGCGGCATGCTCTTCGTGACGGCCTCGCTGGTCTGCTGGACGGCTTTCGCCATTCTCAACTCCGCCTGGCTCAAGCGCCATCCCGAAGTCAACGCCACCGACTGGGCCAACTGGCTGGGCGTCGCCACCGGCCTGGGCGCACTGCTGATGTGGGGTGTGGCGGGCTCGGCCGGGGGCCTGCTGGCCGGGCGCGAAGACCGAGGGATGTTTATGCTGCTGTATGTGGTGGCAGGTGTGGGTTCCAC
>NZ_JBFUBD010000739.1:0-843 GCF_056405935.1 Polaromonas sp. P1_E3 | reverse complement strand
AAGTCAAGAAGCGCGAGGGTACGCCCTTTTTCCGTCCGGACCGCGTTGCCCAGGTTATTGAGCAGATCCAGCAAGCCAATCAGGGGCCACTCAAAAACGAACATGTCGCGGCCGTATGGCGTGAAATCATGTCAGCGTGTCTGGCGCTGGAATCTCCCGTGCGGGTGGCATATCTCGGCCCTGCCGGCACTTTCAGTGAGCAGGCGGCGCTGCAGTTTTTTGGCGCCAGCATCGAGCACGTACCCTGTGTCAGCATCGACGAGGTTTTTCGTGCGACGGCGGCGGGCAGTGCCAGCTACGGTGTTGTGCCGGTCGAGAATTCGACCGAAGGCGTCGTGTCACGGTCTCTGGATCTTTTCCTGAACTCCCCCTTGCACATCGTCGGCGAAATCAGCCTGATGGTGCGCCACAACCTCCTTCGGCTGTCCGAATCTCTGGATGGCATCGAAGCCGTGTACGCGCACCCCCAGGCCTTGGCTCAATGCCAGGGCTGGTTGACCACGCATTTACCCAATGTGGAGCGCCGGGCAGCGTCCAGCAATGCGGAAGGCGCACGCCTCGCATCCACCAACCCGGCGTGGGCGGGCATTGCCAGCGACCGGGCCGCCACCCAGTTTGGCCTGTACACGGCGGCCCACGCCATCCAGGACGATGCATTTAACCGTACGCGCTTTGCCGTGGTGTGCCTGCCGCAAACGCTGCCTTCCCCGCCCGCCTCCGGCAAAGACTGCGTCAGCCTGGTGGTGTCGGTGCCTAACCGGCCTGGTGCCGTCCACGACATTTTGATGCCCTTGAAGGCCCACGGCGTTTCGATGACCCGGTTCGAATCCCGCCCGGCACGCT
>NZ_JBFUBD010000738.1:0-858 GCF_056405935.1 Polaromonas sp. P1_E3 | reverse complement strand
CCCAACGCATGCGAATGCGCGTCAAACCGGCTGCCAGCCGCATAACGCACGAGCGACGTTGCCACGGCCACCTCTGCACCGGCACGCTCGAGCATGCGCCGCTCAACCCCGGGTTGCGGCGACGGCAGCCACGGCAGCGACCCGGCCTGTACCAGGACGGGTGCAGCGCGGTCGGCGTTCAGGTGCGTCAGCTCCATCAGAACTTCTCCGATGCGGTCCGCAGGTCCAGCTCCTGCGTCCATGCGGTGCGCGCCTGTTGCGCAAGCCACAGGAAACTCGCAGCCACGCCGTCGGGCGCCATCACCGGGGCTTCGGCTGCCGCATAGCGTGACGCGGCAGCAGAGCCGATGAGCATGCCGTCCAGCACGATGTGGGCCACGTGGATTCCCTGCGGCTGGAACTCCCTTGCCAATGACTGAACAAGCCCACGAAGGGCAAATTTGCCCGCAGCCATGGCCGCAAAACGGGCCGACCCGCGCAGCGAAGCCGTGGCACCGGTAAAGAGCAGGTTGCCGCGCCCCACAGCCAGCATGCCCGGCAGCACAGCCCGGGCGCAGTGCGCCGCCCCGACAGGGCCGGCTTCGAGGCATTCGCGCAGCGCACTCTCCTCCAGTTCAAGAAAAGGAGCCACTGCCAGATGACCCGCGTTGTACAGCAGCGTGTCGATGGGCCCGTGGCATCCGATCAGGGCCGCGATGGCTTGGGCCACCGCGTCACCGTCCGCCAGGTCGCAATCGGCCCGCCGCAGGCCCGCGACCTCGTACCCTGCCCCGCTGAACTGCCGTGCGAGCGATTCGCCGAGCACACCACCGCTTCCCGCGATGAGTGCGAAGGGCCGGCTCACAGCATCCCCAGCAG
>NZ_JBFUBD010000737.1:0-861 GCF_056405935.1 Polaromonas sp. P1_E3 | reverse complement strand
GTTTTGAGCCGGTTTTGCCTCCTTCTCAAGCCAATCGCATGCGCCCCGCCCGAGGACGGATAATTGCAGGGTTTGCCCGAATTCCCGAAACGATCCTCATAACGACGACCACCATGACCACGATCAAGCAAGCCGACCTCATTGAATCCGTAGCCGCTGCGCTGCAGTACATCAGCTACTACCATCCCGCCGACTACATCGCCCACCTGGCGCGTGCTTACGAGCGTGAGCAAAGCCCCGCCGCCAGGGACGCGATTGCGCAGATCCTTACCAACAGCAAAATGAGCGCCACGGGCCAACGCCCGATCTGCCAGGACACCGGCATCGTCAACGTGTTCCTCAAGGTCGGCATGGACGTGCGCTGGGAAGGCTTCACCGGCAGCATTGACGACGCCATCAATGAAGGCGTTCGCCGCGGCTACAACCACCCTGACAACACGCTGCGTGCCTCGGTCGTGGCCGACCCACAGTTCGACCGCAAGAACACCAAGGACAACACACCGGCCGTGATCTTCACCGAACTGGTGCCCGGCAACACGATTGACGTCACCGTAGCCGCCAAGGGCGGCGGCAGCGAAAACAAAAGCAAGATGGTCATGCTCAACCCCGGCGATTCGGTGGTCGACTGGGTGCTGAAAACCGTGCCTACCATGGGCGCCGGCTGGTGTCCGCCCGGCATGCTGGGCATTGGCATAGGCGGCACCGCCGAAAAAGCCGTGCTGATGGCCAAGGAAAGCCTGATGGACGACCTCGACATGTATGAGTTGCAGGCCAAATCATCTTCAGGGGCCAAGCTGAGCAAGACTGAAGAATTGCGCCTCGAACTGTTTGAAAAGGTCAACGCCCTGGGCATAGGCGCAC
>NZ_JBFUBD010000736.1:0-866 GCF_056405935.1 Polaromonas sp. P1_E3 | reverse complement strand
GTACGGACCTCTCGGAGCCACAAGTTGGCACCACCGCCATCGGCGCAGCGCTGACCGAATTGCGACCGGTGTGGCTGCACCGGGGGGAGCATTTCTTTGATGCCACTTCGGTTTACAGCTGCGCCGGCGCACCCTTGTTCGGCCCTGACGGCCGCTGCGCCGGCATGCTGGACCTGACGGGCATTGAAGTGGCCGAGAGACCCGAGCTCCAGCATCTCGTCGCACAATCTGCGCGCAGCATAGAGAACGCGCTCACCCTGGGCAAACCCCATGCACTGCTGATCCGGCTGAACTGGCCGGGCCGCACGCTGGGCGATGAAACCGACGGGATGGTGTGTGTGGATGCCGACGGTTGCGTCACAGGCGCCAACCAGGCGGCGCGCCAGATGGTTTCACAGCTGGGCCTCGGCGCGGCCACAGCGCCGCATTGCAACGACCTTTTTGCCCTGCCCTATGAAATGCTGTTTGACGCGGCGCAGCGACGGGCCCCGGTGAACGGCGGCATCCTGGAGGTGCCGCTCTGGACAGGCCTGCGCCTGCATGCGCTGCCGCAGTTGCGCGGCCGGGATGCGCCGTCTGCAGCCACCGGCCTGCAAACTTCGGACACTGCGTCGGGCACCGCCTCGCGCACGCTGAAGGAACTGGAAACCGCCCTGATCCGCAAGGCGGTGACCGATGCACGCGGCAATGTGCTGCAGGCCGCAAAGGCGCTTGGTGTCAGCCGGGCCACGGTTTACCGCCGCCTGGGCTCAGGCAAGCGCAGCTAGCACCCTGCAGCAAACACACATCAGTGCTTGTGCTCAGCCGTGGCGCCGGCTGCTCCCGGCGCTGCGGTAGCAACCGGCAACTTCAACTCCAGCTTGCTC
>NZ_JBFUBD010000735.1:0-869 GCF_056405935.1 Polaromonas sp. P1_E3 | reverse complement strand
GGCGATAGGTGTGAGGTCGCCTGCGATGCTCGCTAAAGCTTTCCACGTAAGTGTGGAACGTTGCATATCTATAGATGCATCTGGAAACACTAGCATTGACTGCAGCGCAGGCAGAGCATCTTCAAGAACAAAACCTGTAAATGATGGACGGCCCTCTGGACTTACAGTCCGAATGGCAGCAATCCGATCAAGCAGAATCGCGGGGTTAAGCGCTCTACTCTGCTTCCATCTAATCGACATGGCAGGTCAATCTATTTAAATGATGTATCACTAGTACGCGCATTGAGATCAGCCGAAAATTCTCATCGGGGTAATTTTTACGCCTGAAGAAAAATCCTCAGCGTGAGATGCCTTAGTCCATTGTCGGTCGACGTTTGCAAAGAAGGCATTGCGCTCTTTTCGGGCAGCTTTTCTCGCGTATTCATCAGTGCCTAAAAGCAATGCTGKAACACTATTTCCACTGTTGAATAATGGGGAACTCTGACTGCGAATCTTTTCCATTCGCCGGCATTGAGCGCAAGGTCTTAATGTCGTCAGCCAGTTTGAGTTGGTCTGATGTTTTGTCCTTAATTCCTGCGAGCAATACGTCAGCATTCTTGAGGGTCAGAAGATAAGTTGATACATCACCAGTAGGTTCGAATTTATTGGCATCCAGCATTTTTATGGGTACCGTTCTCTCGAGTTGAGAGCGAAGTAGCGCGCTCTTACTGAGTATGAGCCACTTGGTAAACGCTTTACTCTGTTCAATCTCATCGCCTGTCAATTTTCCGACTGGTAGCACATATGCTTTTGACCCTTCGCTGGCTATTCGGTATATGTCGACAAAATCCCCACGCCCTTTCGCCGTCGCCGTCGCCCCAGTAGCAAGC
>NZ_JBFUBD010000734.1:0-870 GCF_056405935.1 Polaromonas sp. P1_E3 | reverse complement strand
CTCGTATGTCAGCCACGCCCCTTCTCCATCAGCGCGGTGAAACGGTCAAACAGGTATGAAATATCGTGCGGGCCGGGCGAGGCTTCCGGGTGGCCCTGGAAGCAGAACGCCGGCTTGTCGGTGCGGGCCAAGCCCTGCAGCGTGCCATCGAACAGGCTGATGTGCGTGGGCCGCAAGTTGGCGGGCAGGCTTTTTTCATCGACCGCAAAACCGTGGTTCTGGCTGGTGATGCTGACGCGGCCGTTGTCGAGGTCTTTGACCGGGTGGTTGGCGCCATGGTGGCCAAACTTCATCTTGAAGGTTTTTGCACCGCTGGCCAAGGCCATGATCTGGTGGCCCAGGCAGATGCCGAAGGTCGGGATGCCGGTCTCGATCAGTTCGCGCACTGCGTTGATCGCGTAGTCACATGGCTCAGGGTCGCCCGGGCCGTTGGCCAGGAAGATGCCGTCGGGTTTGAGCTTGAGCACATCGGCGGCAGGCGTTTGTGCCGGTACCACCGTGATGCGCGCGCCGCGCTCGGCCATCATGCGCAGGATGTTTTTCTTCACGCCGAAATCGAAGGCCACAACGTGAAATTTCGGCGTGATCTGCACGCCGTAACCCGCGCCAAGCTTCCACTCGGTCTGCGTCCATTCGTAGGTCTGCTTGACCGAAACGACCTTGGCCAGGTCCAGGCCGGCCATGCTGGGGGCGCCGCGCGCGGCCGCGACGGCCTTCTCGATCGCGGGCTGGCTCATTTCTTCGCCAGCGGGCAAAGCCATGATGCAACCGTTTTGCGCGCCCTTGGTGCGCAGGTGTCGTGTCAGCTGACGGGTGTCGATGCCCGCAATGGCCACCGTGTTTTCCTTGACCAGGTACTCGGACAAAGTC
>NZ_JBFUBD010000733.1:0-870 GCF_056405935.1 Polaromonas sp. P1_E3 | reverse complement strand
TGCTTGTGATGCAGGACAAGGCTAAAGACGGCGGCGTATCCGAGAACTGTTGCGATGCCCCAGACGCCATTGAGTGCATCTCCGCGCAACGCGAGAATGTCGGCAAGGGCCACTAATGCGACATATTCAAACAGAAATAACGCGAGAACGATCAGCGCAGCCTGGCCCAGGGTTGGGAAGCCTGCGTGCTTTTCGGTGGCCCTATTCATGCCGCCAACCTCGGCTGGCTTCTGGTCGCGAAACTGCGGGGCGATGTGGTGCGCCATCCATTTTGTGGTCCTCCCAAACTCTTGTAAGGCATGAGTTATATCAGTTGTCTCATCTTGAGAAAAATTGTTGAGACTTTGTTTCAGCCAAGGGTTTCTACCCGGATACCCTTCGATGCCCAGTCGTAGCATGAGTCGCGCAAGGCCTTCGGGTAGTAGCTGACTTTTGGGGGCCTGCCCGATCCTGTGATGACAGCGATTCAACAAAAGGGGACCCCACATGACAACAAAACTCAACGTGAACGGCAAGGCCGTTTCCGTCAACGCTGAACCTGACACACCCCTCTTGTGGGTGATACGCGATGAGCTGGGCATGACCGGCACCAAGTTCGGCTGCGGTGCGGCGCTGTGCGGCGCGTGTACCGTGCACCTCAATGGCAAGCCGGTGCGGTCGTGTCAGACGCCGCTGTCTGCGGCGGCGGGCCAGAAGGTGGCGACCATTGAAAGCCTCTCGCGCAACAACACGCATCCGCTGCAGGTGGCGTGGATCAAGCATGACGTGCCGCAGTGCGRCTACTGCCAGTCGGGCCAGCTGATGAGCGCGGCGGCATTGCTCACGGGCAACAAGAACCCGAGCGACGCGGACATTGACGCGGCGATGAGC
>NZ_JBFUBD010000732.1:0-874 GCF_056405935.1 Polaromonas sp. P1_E3 | reverse complement strand
TCCTTGGGATATCAGTCGACGTTGGTTGACAGAGGTTGACGAAAAGAGATCGGGGACAAAACGGTAACGAAAAAAAACGATAGCGGGTTGCGCGTGCATTTCCTCACAAAAAAGCATAGCGTGTCCCGATTTCATTTCTGTGTCAACATCTTCCGCAAGCAAGGCCTGCGCCAGCTTGTCTCTTGTTTTGTACCTTTCTTTTTGCATCTCCGGTTGCCCTGCCGGATTGACTGAATGACTTTCTGGATAGACACACACTGCCATCTTGACGCCCCTGAACTGTCCGCCGATGTCGCCGAAGTTCGTGCGCGGGCAGCCGCTGCAGGCGTTACTCACTGCGTGCTGCCGGCCGTGGGCGTGTTTAATTTCGAGGCCGTCCGTGTGTTGGCGCACCGGTTTTCCGACAGCTATGCCCTGGGTATTCACCCGCTTTACGTGCCGCGCGCGCAAGAGGCTGATCTGCAGACGCTGGACAGCGAACTGGCGCTGAGGCGGTCCGACCCCCGGCTGGTCGCGGTAGGGGAAATCGGCCTCGACTATTTTGTGCCTGCCCTGACGCAAAGCCCGATGCGTGAACGCCAGGAGCACTTCTACCGCGAACAACTCAAACTGGCGCGCAAGCACGGCCTGCCGGTCATCCTGCATGTGCGGCGATCGGCGGACAAGCTGCTCAAGCACCTGCGCGACCTGGCGCCTGAAGGCGGGTGGCATGGCATCGGCCATGCGTTCAATGGCAGTGGGCAACAGGCGGCGGAGTTCGTCAAGCTGGGCCTGAAACTGGGCTTCGGCGGCGCCGTGACGTTTGAGCCGGCCCTGCAGCTCAGGCGCCTGGCGGCTGAGCTGCCCCTTGAGGCACTGGTGATGGAAACAGACT
>NZ_JBFUBD010000731.1:0-874 GCF_056405935.1 Polaromonas sp. P1_E3 | reverse complement strand
ACGCGGGCCAGTATTTGCGCACCTCCGCATAAAAGGCATCCCCGCGCGCCGGATCCACCACCAGGTCGTCCGGTGAATCGACCCACTGCACGTCGGGGCCGAACTTGGCCTGGCCGCCCAGGTCAATGGTCAGGTGCACGCCCAGACCCGCGGCTTCAGGCACGGGGTAGATCAGGCGGCTGAAAGGCGAACGGCCGGGCAAGGTGAAGTAGTTGCCCTTGGCGTAATGGCTGGGCGGCACATGCTGCGCCGCAAGGCCCGCAAAACGGCTGGCCAGGTGCTGGGCCTGCAACCCGGCGGCGTTGACGACAGTCTTTGCCTGCAGTTCCGTACCGTCCTCTGCTATCAAATTAATAGCTGGTTGCGCACATTCTGCAAGGGCCAGGGGCGAATTCAGCACTACAAGCCCGCCCGCATTCTCCAGGTCACCCTGCAGCGCCAGCATAAGGCCGTGGCTGTCGACAATGCCGGTGCTGGGCGAATGCAGCGCCGCCACGCATTCGAGCTGCGGCTCCAGCGCCCGGGCCTCTTCTCGCGTCAGCAGCGCCAGGTCATTTACGCCGTTGGCGGCCGCCTTTTCGCGGATAGCCTGCAGTTGTGCCACCTGGGCCTCGCTCGTTGCCACGATCAGCTTGCCGCAGCGCTTGTGGCCTATGCCGCGTTCCGCGCAGTAGTCGTACAACAGGCCCTTGYCTTCCACGCAAAGTTGCGCTTTGAGCGAGCCTTGCGGGTAGTAAATACCGGCGTGGATGACCTCGCTGTTGCGCGAGCTGGTACCGGTGCCGATGGCGTCGGCCGCTTCGAGCACCATCACCTCCCTGCCCTGCAAGGCCAGCGCGCGCGCCACCGCAAGGCCCACCACACCCGCACCAAT
>NZ_JBFUBD010000730.1:0-876 GCF_056405935.1 Polaromonas sp. P1_E3 | reverse complement strand
GTGCGGGGTGGTCCCGGTGAAAAGCAGATCGAGCTCGACAAGCGCATGATTGGTGATGCCATCAAGCGGACCAAAGAGCGCCTTCAAAAGGTAAAGAAGCAGCGCCAAACGCAGCGCAAGCAGCGCGAACGCCGCAATTCCTTCACAATTTCTCTCGTGGGCTATACCAACGCAGGGAAATCCACGCTCTTCAACGCGCTGGTCAAAGCGCGAGCCTATGCTGCCGACCAGTTGTTCGCCACGCTCGACACCACCACGAGGCAGCTCTATCTGGGTGACTCCGCCCGCTCCGTGTCCTTATCGGACACTGTGGGTTTTATACGCGACTTGCCGCACGGCCTGATAGATGCCTTCGCCGCGACCTTGCAGGAAGCGGCGGACGCTGATTTATTACTGCATGTGGTGGATGGCGCCAACCCTGATTATCTGGAGCAGATAGAGCAGGTTCAGCGCGTTCTTTCTGAGATTGGCGCGGCAGATGTCCCGCAAATACTCGTGTTCAACAAACTGGACGCTATTGAAAAGGCCAGCTTCCCCCTGCATTTGAAAGACATGTTCGAACTCAGGGACGCGTTTGAGGGCTCAAGCCACAGCGTTGAACGGGTGTTCGTGAGTGCACAAACAGGCGAAGGCCTGCCGCTTCTGCGGGCGTTGCTGGCTGCCTATGCCGCCAATCCGCCGGCCGACGAAATCCCCCAAACTGCCGAGGACCTTGTCTGATATGGCGATTTCATTAGGCACAATGTCGGTGTAATGAAAAAAAGTGAGTTTGATCCCATGAATCTGAACCCCGTGCTGCAGACCTTGACGAGCTTGCCAGGCCGGCTCAAGCAACGCGCCCAAGGCATGTTCAACCTCAACGATCCGCGCTGGGGC
>NZ_JBFUBD010000729.1:0-878 GCF_056405935.1 Polaromonas sp. P1_E3 | reverse complement strand
GGATATGGTGGCCGCTCGCTCCATCGCCAATCGCACGGCGAATCTTTTATGGCCGTACTCCTGAACAAGATGCGAGGTGATGGGATCTATCTGCTGGACGAACCCGAAGCAGCTCTTTCGCCGAACCGCCAACTTGCGGCACTCCGTGCTATTCACCAGCTCGTTGAAGATTCATCCCAATTCATCATTGCCACGCATTCCCCGATCTTGCTCGCCTACCCTCACGCCAAAATCATTCAGTTCGACAGATCAGGCATGAGCGAAGTTGCGTTCGAAGATACAGAGCACTTCGCAGTGACAAGAGACTTCCTGAACAACTACCCGCGGAGGCTAGAGCAACTCCTGGCGGACGACGACGAAGAGGACGAAGGCCCTGATGTCTAACTTGCCTATCGACACGAACGCCCAACGGCACCATACCCTTTTTTAGCATGCATATTCCCACTTCCACGCGTCGGTTGCCATGCCCCTAATTGACATACCTACCGGGATATCCGTGCGATACCATGCCTAAATGAAGGGAACGGGCGTTATGCAAATTGTCGGAATCGTGTTGGCGATTGGTATTGGACTCGTGAGTTGGCCGGCGGCATTGGCACTGGGTGGATGGGGTTCTCCCCTGCGCGCTCTTGATTCACTTCTATTCTGGACTCCCATCGTTGGTGCGGCAGTACCCATCGCGTTAATCCTGTTTGTGAAAGGKGCAAAGGTATCCGGGGCGTGGGTGTTGGCGCTGGCTCCGCTCCTCGGTGTGCTGAACGTACTTTGGAGTGTCGAGCTCTATACGTCTTACCTTGGACCCAGTCTTCTTTCGTCCGACCCAATCCCACGGGCATTCATGGTTTTTTCCGCCATGTGGTTGCTGCCCTGGTTGTACG
>NZ_JBFUBD010000728.1:0-881 GCF_056405935.1 Polaromonas sp. P1_E3 | reverse complement strand
CATTTAAAAGGATCAATCCATGGCTACCCGCAAAAAAGCAACTGCAAAACCCGCCGCAACGGCACCCGCTTCTCCCAAAACACCCGTGAAAACCGCCGCCAAACCCGCCCCGAAAAAGGTGACGGCGAAGGCCCCGGCCGGCAAAGGTACGGCCAGGAAAGCCACCGTAAAAAAGGCCGGCGTTAAAAAACCTGCGACCAAACCTCAAGCCAGCACCAAGCCCGCCAAAACCGCAAAGCCGGAAAAAACCAAAAAGCCCAAGCTGGTCCGCGACAGCTTCACCATCCCGAAGGCCGAATACGTGGTGCTGGACGATCTGAAGCAGCGTGCCGCCAAGCTCACCCGTCCGGCCAAGAAAAGCGAGCTGCTGCGCGCCGGCATCAAGCTGCTGGCCAGCCTGTCCGATGCTGCCTTCCTGACGGCGCTTGAGCAAGTCCCCGCCATCAAGACCGGACGCCCTACCCTCGGCACTTAAGCTGTCGCCGTGCTTGCTTGAGCTGCGCCGGGCGGCTTTGACGAGAAGTCTTACGACCGCAAGGCAGCCAGCACGGCAGCGCCGAAAGCGACAAGATTAAGCACCGCGGATGCGGCGTGCGAGTATTCCCACCTGCGACGAAGCACGGCCCAGTCTTGAGGCGCCTTGGTCCAGTTCTGCGTTGCCCGGTTGACGGGAAAGGTGAATACCCAGAACACCACCTGCGTTGCCGCCACGCAGAGACAGGCAACCAGCGCGGCGATCTCTGCCGCAGGCCCCACGGCTTCGGCCTGGCTGAACAAAAGGACAGTGCTTGCGAATGCAAGGATCACAATCGGCGCCACAAAGTGCCAGCCACGGTAGAGCTTTTGGGCGACAAGATATTCCTCTTTGGTGAGGTGAATCT
>NZ_JBFUBD010000727.1:0-882 GCF_056405935.1 Polaromonas sp. P1_E3 | reverse complement strand
GAAAACACCCTATGATTAGCACTCGATGGTATTGAGTGCTAACAAAACACCCTTCACCACAAAGTTAACAAGCACTCACTTTCTTGTGGTGCTTTTTGATTCCCTCTAAAACCAGTTCTCAAACAAGGAGCTCTCATGAAACTTCGTCCTTTGCACGACCGCGTGATCGTCAAACGCGTGGAAAACGAAACCAAAACCGCTTCCGGCATCGTCATTCCTGACAGCGCTGCTGAAAAGCCTGATCAAGGCGAAGTGCTGGCCGTTGGTCCAGGCAAGAAGAACGACAAGGGCGAACTGAGCCCCGTGGGCGTGAAGGTCGGCGACCGCGTGCTGTTCGGCAAATACAGCGGCCAGACCGTCAAGGTCGACGGCGACGAACTGCTCGTCATGAAAGAAGAAGACCTGTTTGCAGTGGTCGAGAAGTAATCTCTCACCTGCTATTTATTTGATAGCTGCTAGCGCGCGCTCCGCTTGGGCTAGCAGGCGATTTCATCCATAAACTTTAAGGAATCTGCATCATGGCAGCAAAAGACGTAATTTTCGGCGGCGAAGCCCGCGCACGCATGGTTGAGGGTGTGAACATCCTGGCCAACGCCGTCAAGGTAACCCTGGGCCCTAAAGGCCGTAACGTGGTTCTGGAGCGCTCGTTCGGCGCCCCCACGGTGACCAAGGACGGTGTGTCCGTCGCCAAGGAAATCGAACTGAAGGACAAGCTGCAGAACATGGGCGCGCAGATGGTCAAGGAAGTTGCTTCCAAGACCTCTGACAACGCTGGCGACGGCACCACCACCGCCACCGTTCTGGCTCAAGCCATCGTCCGCGAAGGCATGAAGTACGTGGCCGCCGGCATGAACCCGATGGACCTGAAGCGCGGTATCGACA
>NZ_JBFUBD010000726.1:0-884 GCF_056405935.1 Polaromonas sp. P1_E3 | reverse complement strand
CTATTGTTGGAACGCTTGCCTGAGGTGGCCGAGTCGGGTTACCCATTGTTTGAGGTCGAAGAACTTGCGCCTGCGGTGCGCTCGGGAAAGCGCGACGATGTTGTAGAGTTTCTCTTTCAAAGCGCAGTTTTTTGCACGATGATGCGCGAACTTCTTTACCTGCAGGTCGAGGGTTCGATGGGCGCACTGTTCGTCGCTGCCTGTGTGGAGCACTGCAGCAGCAATGAACAACGTCGCGGGCCACGAAAGCTCGCTGCAGGACTGTTGGAGGAACTTCAACGTGCGGCATAACAGGTCAGTCAAGGCAGGCCCTCTACTGCAGGCTGTCAGCTGCATCGGGTCCGATTACCTCCAACGTTAGATACCAATGTCCATCACCACTATCGTTGTAGTTGCAGCAGTGCTGGGAGTAATAGCGCTGGTGCTTGTTAGTTCGAATCGCGCTGGGCAGGAGGGTGTGCCGGACATTCGCGTTCTCAGTCAACTCAGGCAGGCAGGTTCCAAGCTCGAGAAGCCGCACCAGATTGACTTCTTTATGTACTTTCCCTCGGAATCTGCAGCAAACTCAGTAGCCCAAACGCTGGCATCTCAAGGTTACAACGTGTCAGTCAAACCAAGCGCGCAGAGCAACCCCGAGTGGCTCGTGCAGGCAGTCAGAACAATGGTTCCTAAGGTCGGCGCGCTAGTGGAAATTCGGAAGAGTTTTTCGGCGCTGGCTTCGGAAAATGGTGGTACCTACGATGGTTGGGGCGCAGGTGTTGTCCGGTGAAGAGGTATCTAACCGTTAAATGACTATGGAACCCGTGATCACAATTCGCTCCACCGCCTCAAACCGTGTACTCCAAATTGGCGAGCCGAGCGGCAGCTTTTTCCCCGTCAAACTC
>NZ_JBFUBD010000725.1:0-886 GCF_056405935.1 Polaromonas sp. P1_E3 | reverse complement strand
GTGGAAGAGATTGCTGAAGTCACCCGCATGGGTGTCGAAGTGGCGGTGGTGATTGGCGGCGGCAACATTTTTCGCGGCGTGGCGGGCGGCTCGGTCGGCATGGACCGCGCCACCGCCGACTACATGGGCATGCTGGCTACCGTAATGAACGCCCTGGCTTTGGGTGACACCATGGACAAGGCCGGGCTCATCGCCCGCGTGATGTCGGCCATCGGCATCGAGCGTGTGGTTGAGCCCTATGTCCGCCCCAAAGCCCTGCAGTACCTCGAAGAGGGCAAGGTCGTCATTTTTGCGGCGGGCACCGGCAATCCGTTTTTCACCACCGACACGGCGGCCGCGCTGCGCGGCGCCGAGATCGGCGCCGAGATCGTGCTCAAGGCCACCAAGGTCGACGGTGTGTACACTGCGGACCCCAAGAAAGATCCCAAGGCCACACGCTACACCAACATCACGTTTGATGAGGCGATGGGCAAAAACCTGGAAGTCATGGATGCCACCGCTTTTGCGTTGTGCCGTGACCAGAAACTCCCCATCAAGGTATTCAGTATTTTCAAGCACGGTGCGCTCAAGCGCGTTGTGCAGGGTGAGGACGAGGGAACCCTGGTTCACGTCTGAGCCGCTGCCGGGCTTGTTCCTTTTCGCTATAAAAATCCGGAGATTCGACCATGAGCATTGTTGAAGTCAAGCAGCTGGCAGAGCAAAAGATGCAGCAGTCCATTGACTCGTTCAAAAATGGCCTGACCAAGATTCGCACAGGACGCGCCAACCCCGGGTTGCTCGATACCGTGCATGTTGACTACTACGGCTCCATGGTGCCGATCAGCCAGGTGGCCAATGTGTCGCTGCTCGACGCTCGCACCATCAGTGTCTCGCCCTGGGAAAAGGG
>NZ_JBFUBD010000724.1:0-888 GCF_056405935.1 Polaromonas sp. P1_E3 | reverse complement strand
CTACTGAAGGTGCAAACGTGGCCTCCGCTGAACTTGCCCGTCTTGAGCGTCTCGAAGGCTACCTGAAAACAGATCCAGGCAATCTACAGTTGCTCGCAGAGGCTTTTGATCTTTCTTTGCAATGCAGGCAATGGGATCGCGCAGCCTTCTATCTGCGTCATGGGCGAGTGCTCCAGGCCGATGCGTTGTCGTGGCGTCTGAAAGAGGGTGATTTGCTGCTGGCGCAGGAGCTTTACCCGGAGGCAACGGCAGCACTGAAAGTTTTGCAGCAAGTCGATGGGGTTCCCCCGGAGTTCACTGCCGTGGTTTTGCACAATCTTGCTTATATCGAGTTCAGACAGGGCCGGTACGCCGAGTGTGTTTCCGAGCTAGCGGAATACATGGAGAGTTTCACCAGTGCGGCATCGGGACTTTCGCATGAGGGTATTGCGCGCGCCTCGCTGGCAGGAGAACTGTTGCAACAGCTGTGGCTACGATCACTTCATCGTACGGCCGAACTGGAGCGCGCTTGCAATTGGGTTCGCGGGGCCGAAAAGTCGCAAAACCTAAGCGCTAGCGCCGCCGCAATAGCCAGCTTGATCGCCATAGATGCGGGGGATGCAGTGGGTGCGCAGCGCTGGGCGGATACGGCGTTGCAGCAAGCACAACTGCAGACACCGCCAAGCATCCTTCCGGCCGAAGTTTTCGTCACGCAATTGACTTTGGCCCTCGGCATACGACAAGCGGATGAAGCCATCGTCTGGGCGGATAAAGCTTTGCAACTCAATCATTCGGACGGTCGTGCATGGTCCGGGCGGGCGTTTGCCCATTTACTGAAAGGCGACCTGAAGCTCGCCCGGCAGGATTTCGCACGCGCTCTGCAGGGCATGCCTGGTCACATCGGCACGT
>NZ_JBFUBD010000723.1:0-889 GCF_056405935.1 Polaromonas sp. P1_E3 | reverse complement strand
GGCCATTGCCTTGCAGGCTGAAGGCATGCAGGCCGTGAGCTACGCCGGCTGGCAGGTCACCATCAAGACCAACAACGCCTATACCAAGGCCCGTATCGAATCCATCGACGGCGAGCGCGTGCGTGCCGACCTGGACGCCGGCAAGGTCGTCATCATCACCGGCTTCCAGGGCGTGGACGAGGGCGGCAACGTCACCACGCTGGGCCGCGGCGGCTCCGACACATCGGCCGTGGCCATTGCTGCCGCGCTCAAGGCGCATGAATGCCTGATCTACACCGACGTCGACGGCGTCTACACCACCGACCCGCGCGTGGTGCCCGAGGCGCGCCGCCTGCACACCGTGAGCTTTGAAGAAATGCTCGAAATGGCCTCCATGGGCTCCAAGGTGCTGCAGATCCGCTCGGTCGAATTTGCCGGCAAATACAAGGTGCCGCTGCGCGTGCTGTCCAGCTTCACCGAATGGGACATCGACATCAACGAAGAAGCCAAGTCAGGCACTTTGATCAGCTTTGAGGAAGACGAAAACATGGAACAAGCCATCGTATCGGGCATCGCATTCAACCGCGATGAAGCCAAAATTTCCGTGCTCGGCGTGCCCGACACCCCCGGCATTGCCTACCAGATCCTGGGCGCGGTGGCCGACGCCAACATTGAAGTCGACGTGATCATCCAGAACGTCAGCAAGGACGGCAAGACCGACTTCAGCTTCACCGTCCATCGCAACGACTACTCCAAAGCCATAGACCTGCTGAAAACCCAGGTGGTGCCCAAGCTGGGCGCGCAGGAAGTGACGGGCGACGCCAAAATCTGCAAGGTCAGCATCGTCGGCATCGGCATGCGCAGCCACGTGGGCATTGCCAGCAAGATGTTCCGCGTGCTGAGCGAAGAG
>NZ_JBFUBD010000722.1:0-891 GCF_056405935.1 Polaromonas sp. P1_E3 | reverse complement strand
GTCATCGTCATGCGGAAGTTCGAAGCCAGCAGCGGGAGATCCTTGATGATCAGGCCGGCGGCGTGGACTTTTTCAGCCTCGACGTCTTCGGCATTGATGCCGTAGTTGCCGATGTGCGGGTATGTAAGGGTGACGATCTGCTGGCAGTAGCTGGGATCCGTGAGGATTTCCTGGTAGCCGGTCATGGCGGTGTTGAACACCACCTCGCCGACCGTGGAGCCTGCGGCTCCAATGGAATTGCCGATAAAGACCGTGCCGTCTGCGAGCGCCAGGATGGCGTGTGGGGATTTTTCGCGTGATCCCTGTAGAGACAAAAGCACTGGGTTCTCCGGGTTGGTTACGGTTCGCCCAAGCGTGCACAAGAAACGTCTCGTTGAGACTCTTGCTGGCTGCCTTAGATGGCTGCTTTTGTGAGGGTGTTTGCTTTGTCTGCGCTCGGGCGAAGCTGTGTTTTGAAAAGCCACTGATTATAGCCTGAGGATGAGGCCCCCACGCTTGTCGCTTCGCGTACTGCGCTGTCCCCCGAGGGGGCGCTGCGCCTGCGGCCTGGCAAAGCCAGTTCCGCGGCCCCTGCTGGCGAAGATGGACTTCGCGGTTACCCCGATGTGTGGGTTACAAACTGGCAGGTACAGCTAGCGAGCTTGCGTAGAGGCAAATGGCGGCAGCGGCAGCCACATTGAGCGACTCTTCGCCACCTGGCTGGTCTATGCGCACTTTAAGTGCCGCCCTGGCCATCAGGTGGTCGCTGACGCCCTGCCCTTCGTGGCCCATGGCCCAGGCGCAGGGCATGGGTAGCTTCTGCTGGTGCAAAAAGCTGCCGTGGTGCGAGCTGGTGACGACGATGGGCACAGTCAAGGCGGACAGCGCGTCGGGCTCCAGACCTTCGACCAG
>NZ_JBFUBD010000721.1:0-893 GCF_056405935.1 Polaromonas sp. P1_E3 | reverse complement strand
GTCCAGGGCTTCGTCTTCGTGCTGCAGGTTCTTGTCGACTGGAGTGCTGGTACGAGGCGCCAAAAGGATGGCCGCAAATGCACTGCAGGCGAACGCCATCAAAGCGGCCAAGGCGAACCTGATGGGGAAAAGATTTGTCAATCCAGGGTCTGGAAGTGGACTCCAGATGTCAGCGCCAAACTGGAAGGTCGCGCAGATGCCAAAAAACAGAACTGCAGCAACGTTTGAAACCAGCATGACAAGTAACTTCGACTTCATGAGGTAGTGAGCAATAAAAAAAGTCACCAGCCACGAAGTGAAAATAATGGCTACCAGCGGGATTCCGGTTGGGAAGGAAATGGATGTATCTGACACGCTGCCCGGGATATTTCTTCCTGCTGCCCACACAAGCCCTGTTGAAAGCGCCCAGGTGAATGGAACTGCGAACGAAACAAGCAAAACGACGGATGAAGCAATCCGGGAGTCTCTGATGCTTGCAGTAATTTTTCTCGTAATTTGATCAAGGGGTTTAACGTAAAAATGACCGGGCCACCACCGGGGGATGTTCGTTCACAGGAAAGCCTCGCATCAATTGATGATCTTTCCCATGCCATTCTCTACGCGCGCTCTGAGTTGTTGAATGAACTGGGAGTCATAGGGTTCCCAGCTTTCGAGTTCGCCAACAATCTTTAAAGGCAGCTTACTTCGATAAGACCGCGTCGGGTTGCCTGGGAACTTTTTGTCTGTGACGTTGGGATCGTTCTCATACTCCCCCGTCGGCTCAACGATGTAGACGCGCGGCCTGCCGCTGCCTTTGGCCATTTCCGCGGCAAGCCCGGCGCCTTTGGCGATGGCTGTGAAATAGATGTGGTTCATCACAACGCTGTCGTCGTAATTCGATGTAAAGCCTGGCG
>NZ_JBFUBD010000720.1:0-898 GCF_056405935.1 Polaromonas sp. P1_E3 | reverse complement strand
GGTGAATCCCTTGCCGATGTGAATTACTGCCGGGGCGGTGTCGGTGAAGCAGCGGTAGTTCCGCAAAGTCAGGCGAGCTTGCATTTTTGGCCCCTCTTATTTGGAAATGACAGGTTGGCCTATGTAGCCAAAGCGCGTCGCATGAGATTCAAGGAATTTGGAGTGTGGGGGGTATCGACCAGGGATTGCAATCTTCTTTCCGTCATAGCGCAGAAGAGATTCGGTCAGAAAACTGTTGGATCGCTGTTGCATTAATCCTGCTGAGACGCGAATCGTCAGATCGGGCAAGACAGTTATTAACCCTTGGTCATATGCCCGGTCGTGTAGCGCGGATAGGCATAAACCGTTTGCTGGATTAAGACGGTTTTCAACGTCCATTGACCAGGGAACAATGTGGCTTGCGATTAGTAGCTTCTCATTCTTCAGACCCGAAATACAGCACGTGGAGTTGTAGCCATTGAGAATGGCAGTTCTAAATATTCTTTGATTTATTCGTATCTCGACTAAGGCTTCACGTGTTTGTCCGGCACGGAAAAGATAGCTGGCGTCCGCAGCGGATATCTGCCCCGCGTCTGCAGCGGCTTCGTAGGCTCCCACAACATCTTCAAATGCTTCGTTGGCAGTCAAAGTTGTTGCCGTCCAGTTGTTCTGGAATTCGAGCGATATCTGTTTGTCGAGATCAGTGACGTTGTCCGATGCTCTTGTGCTTTTGGTGACCAGTACGGGGTCAAGCTGAGCTAATGTCCGCAGTTTTGCGGCTACGGCGTCTCCGGACTTCCCCAATTGCCCGGCGAACTGGATCACTAGTGGGGAAGAGTTTTGAATTTCATGTGGCTTGAGTTGAAGGTACAAATAGAAAGCCGCAAGAAGTTGGTCGTGTGTCCAGGCTTCGCGCTGT
>NZ_JBFUBD010000719.1:0-899 GCF_056405935.1 Polaromonas sp. P1_E3 | reverse complement strand
CTACTGCATCGGCCGCAACTACGCCGCCCATGCGATCGAGATGGGTTCGGATCCGAGCCGCGAACCGCCATTCTTCTTCCAGAAGCCGACGGACGCCATCCAGGTGGTGCCGCCCGGCAAAGTGGCCGACCACCCGTATCCCACACTGACCAAGAACTACCACTACGAAGTCGAACTCGTGGCGGCGCTGGCCAAGGGCGGACGCAACATCCCGATGAACCAGGCGCTGGATATGGTGTACGGCTACGCGCTGGGCCTGGACATGACACGGCGTGATTTGCAGCGCGGCATGGGCGACCAGAAAAAACCCTGGGAAATCGGCAAGAGCTTTGACCGCTCGGCGCCCATCGGCCCGATCCACAAGGTCGCGCAGACCGGCCACTACACCAAAGGCGCGATCTGGCTCAAGGTGAACGGCCAGGTCAAACAAAACGCCACGCTCAACCACATGATCTGGTCGGTGGCCGAGCAGATATCCAAGTTGTCCGAGGCCTTTGAATTGTTCCCCGGCGACATCATCTATTCGGGCACGCCTGAAAACGTCGGCCCGGTGGTCAAGGGTGACGTCATTGAATGCCATATCGACGGTTTGCCGGAGTTGAGCGTCAGGATTGTCTGAGTTTGCGTGCCGGGTGGAGAAGGGGCAAGGGAAAACACCGTGTCATCACCCTGCGGTGGCAAGAACTTCCAGCGGCGCATAGACTCCGACTGTTTGCCTTTTGCTTCCTTGCTCTTCTTCCTTRCTCCTTTTTGCCTCCCCTAATCTACTGAGGAAACGCCATGCTTGAACACGAMCAGAAAAAAGACTTCGATGCCCTGTTGCCCGGGCAATCCACCGAAGCCGGCGCCACCCGCCGCACCGCGCTCAAAACGGCCCTGGGGGTGGGGTATGCCGCCAC
>NZ_JBFUBD010000718.1:0-902 GCF_056405935.1 Polaromonas sp. P1_E3 | reverse complement strand
CCAATGCGCTGCGGGCGCTGCCGAAACTGGAAGCGCTGCTGACATGAGGAAGGATGCTGCGGACACCGCTAAACCGGTGCTGGCGGGCCTGGCGCCGCTGGTTTCTGCCGACACCCGCCTGCTGATACTGGGGAGCTTTCCGGGCGCAGCCTCGCTGGCTGCGCAGCAGTACTATGGCCACCCACAAAACCATTTCTGGAAGATTTTGCAAGCCATTTGGCCCGATGGACCAATAGGGACGAGCGCGAGCAGCTATGAAATTCGTAGCAAATGGCTTTTGTCGAAAGGGCTTGGCCTGTGGGATGTGTACGCGGCCTGTGAACGCGAGGGCAGCCTGGACAGCGCAATCCGCAATGCGCAGGTGAATGACCTCGCCAGCTTGCGGCAACTGTGCCCGGCACTGGAAGCGATTGCGCACAACGGCGGCGAAAGCTTCAAGCATGCCAGACACACGCTGGCGCTGGGCTTGCCGGTTTATAAATTGCCCTCGACCAGCCCCGCGAACGCCTCCTGGAGCTTTGAGCGCAAACTCGCGGCGTGGCGTGAAGTTTTTGAAACGCATGRATTGGTTTGATGTCGAAAAAAGAAACAGCGAAAACGGTGGCCGAATTACCCGAAGTCAATTTTTCTGACTACGGGGAGGTGCGGTTTTTGCACCTGGGCACCGAATGGGTGCAGGGCTCCATGCTGCGCGATGCCCCGTATGACCTCGAGCTGGAGTACGTACAGCGCATGATGGCGGGGCTGCTGTTCACAGACGCTGCGGCGGTGTCCAAAAAGCATGCGATGCAACTGGGCCTGGGCTCTGCGGCGCTCACCAAGTTTTGCTATAAAAAACTGCGCATGAAAACCACGGCGRTTGAAATCAACCCGCAGGTGATCACCGCCTGCCGGCTCTGGTT
>NZ_JBFUBD010000717.1:0-904 GCF_056405935.1 Polaromonas sp. P1_E3 | reverse complement strand
CCATCTGCCGTTGCTTGTAAGGCGGAAACTCTTCGTCGGGATTGCGATCTCCGGCCAGGTCAGCGAACACTCCAACAATGAAGGGGAGCTCCTGCTTTTCGATGGCGCCGCCGGTCTCCACCTCATAGGTGATCTTCACCCGGGGCGGACGATTACGCTCCAGCCATTTTTGAACACTTTCAGCCATTTTTAGCCTCTCATAGTCAATACCGCACGCACTTGCAGAAACGCTCGCCAAGCCGTGAGGGCCGCGGGCGGAATTTCTCCCGCTCAGTTTTCGCAAGCGGCGTGCCAACTCTTCAGCTCTGATAGACCGTTGATTTAATTGGAAATTTTTTCTATCTTCGACTCGGGGCAGGACTAATTTGCACCGCCTTCCTGGCAACTGAGCGAAGCACCTCGCCAAACGGAAAGCTGCGCTGGTCGAAGGGATCCGGCATTTGTTTTTGCGTGTGCAGCGAGGAGGACAAATCTGCACATGAATGGGTGCAGATATGTCCCACCTCAGCGGGAAGCCGCGCGGAACTAAAGCAGGAAATGGCTATTGCGATTTATTAGTTTCCAAAGAAAATGATCAGGTTTAAGCTAATTACCTGCAGCAGCATTCCAACAAGAAAAAACATGCTCGATGAATAAACAACTGGTCAATTTCGCCGTTCTTTGCATTCAAAGAAAATTGAAAATCGCCCCGCATTCAGTTGATACGCTGAAGGGAATCCATGCTTTCTGGATTAGCTGGGAAGAGCCCATCCCTCCTCAAGCTACGACGCTGGAGGCACTGGAAAGACTCGAGAGGGATGGAGTGATGGAGCGTGTCGCATTGGACACCCAGGAACTCTGGATGATGAGGAAAGAGCCCGGTCGCGTTGAGTAACTTTCCTGCGACTGCTGCGCTGTCTGGCAC
>NZ_JBFUBD010000716.1:0-909 GCF_056405935.1 Polaromonas sp. P1_E3 | reverse complement strand
GGCCGACGTCGTGCCAGGCGGTGGCAGCGCGGTCTTCGCGGGCGCCGCTGATGGCGATCTTGAACTTGCGCGGCAGGAAGGCAAATTCAGGGTGCAGCGTGCTCCACTGGCGCAGGATTTCGCCGAAGGGACGCGGGTCGGCGATTTCGTCAACGGCGATGCCGGCGCGTTCATCACTGGTGATGTTGCGGATGCAATTGCCGCTGGTCTGGATGCCGTGCATGCTGACGCTGGCCAGCAGGTCCATCACTTCGGCGGATTTATCGAGCGGGATCCAGTTGTACTGCACGTTCTGGCGCGTCGTGAAGTGGGCGTAGCCGGTGGTCAGCTTGGAGCTGACCGACAGGCCGCTTTTCAGGTTGACGGGGCCGAGCTTGTCTTGTTTGGCTTGTGCTTCATTGAACAGCGCGGCGTTGGGCTGGTCGTAGTCGCGGGCGATTTTGGCCAGCACGCGTACCTGTGCACTCGACAGCTCGCCATAAGGCACGGCCACGCGCAGCATGGGCGCATAGCGCTGCACATACCAGCCGTTTTGCAGGCGCAGCGGGCGGAACTCGTCTTCGGGCAATTGGCCTGCCTGCCAGCGGGTCAGCTGGTCACGGTATTGGGCGGCACGCGCCTTGACAAACTCGCGGTCAAATTCTGTGTATTGGTACATGGCTGGCGGGATTCAAACGTCGTGGATTTTTATAAGGAGCGGAGCGGGTCAAATCGAAATCAGTTTCACGCCGGCATAGGCCAGCAGCACGGACAACAGCGAGCGGATCACGCGGTCGGGCGTTTTGTGCACCAGGTGCGAACCCAACCAGATGCCGGGCAGCGAGCCGGCCAGCAGCTTGATGAGCAAAGGCCAGTCGACCGAACCGATGGAAGCATGGCCCAGGCCCGCCACCAGCGTCAGGGGCACGG
>NZ_JBFUBD010000715.1:0-914 GCF_056405935.1 Polaromonas sp. P1_E3 | reverse complement strand
ACTTTGAGCAACAACCGATAGCGGGCGCTCTGCGGAAAATGGCCCATGTGGCCATTGCCTGCGCAGTGCTTACTGCCGCCGCGGGCCTGACCCGGAACGTCGGCCTGTTTATCGCCATCCACTTTGCCTGGGGGCTTTTGCTGGGTGCCACCACCCCGGTTTTGATGTCCCTGGTTTCCAGGGCGGCCGGCAGCCAGCGTCAGGGCTACATCCTCGGCGTTGCGCAAAGCACCGCTCAGTTTTCCTCCATCGCCGGCATTGCGGTCGGAGGCTGGCTCAGCCTGGGGGTTCAGCTGCAGTACACCTACTTTTACGTCGCGGTGTCATACCTGATGGCGTTCCTGCTGATTGTGGCGATCTACCGAAAAAACCCGGATCACGCGCGCTCCGGGTAGCGGGCCGTAGGGGCGTTACCCCCCCCCGGCCACATGACCTGTTTACGTTATTACCAGAGTTCAACACGATGTCAATTCAACGACGGTGGGCCGGCGCGCTCATCACCTTATTTATCGCAGGCGCCGTGATGGTGGCCTTGTTCTTCTTTACCGCACGAGCGCCTGAGCAGGATGCTCCCGGGGCCGCATCGGCCGGCACGGCTACCGTCACTGATCTTCTCGGCCGAAAAGTCCAGGTGCGCGTGCCGGTTCAGCGCGTCATACTGGGGGAAGGGCGACAGCTGTACCTGGTCGCTGCTCTTGACACTGAAAACCCGCTGCAGCGTCTCGTTGGCTGGCGCAAGGACCTGATCCAGGCGGATCCCGATACGTATGCGGCCTACCTGCGCAAGTTTCCGAAGATTGCCGACATTCCCACTTTTGGTGGTTTTGAGGAGGGCACATTCGACATCGAGCAAGCCATCGCGCAGAAGCCCGACGTTATTTTCCTGAATATTGAAGCGCAACGCGCCACGGAGG
>NZ_JBFUBD010000714.1:0-916 GCF_056405935.1 Polaromonas sp. P1_E3 | reverse complement strand
AGAGGGCTGAATACCAGCGGCAGCAGGCTGGCCTTTAAGCCGGTTGTACGCCTGCGTACAAATGGAGAACCGGCTATACCGCTTGCGGCGGCACATTGGTTGCCGGCTCACGAATCGGTAACGTCGGCTCAGGCGGTGGCGGATCATTGACTTCGGGAGGCGTACCCGGCGCAGGGGGAACAATCAGCGGGGGCACCTCATTGGGAACATGAATACCAGGAGCACCGGGATTGGGCTGCGGAACGGGAACATGAAGCTGCATGGGTGACTCCGGAGCTTGAGATTATCTGGCCAGGCTGCGGGAACCCATGCGGCGGCGCACCTGAGATCGCAGCAAAAGCATGGCCAGTGCACCGACGGCAGCAGCCATAAATGCCGACTTGCAGGGATACTCGGCAACCTGAGCCCGGATAGAGTGCATCAGCGAGGCCCGCCTGCCGCTGCTTTCCGTAGCCGCAGGTCGGGGAGTTTGTTCATGCGGTTGAAAATCGCTCGCGGCGTGAGCCCGCTCTGCCAATACAGCCTCCTCCGCTGACGGGAAAATATCTTCTGAAAGATCGCGCGATCCCGCCGTGAATCCGCGAACAGCACTATCTCCAGGCCGCCGCACGGGGAATGTTCCGGCTTCACTCATGCCATTCTCCTGTCATGCGCGCTGGAGCGTCGACTCGTCATTTGCGACGCTGTCCAGTTTCTGGCTTTGGGTCACGCAATAAGCCAGCAGGCAATCAATTTCGGTAGATTTATCAAACACCGCATCTACACCCAGCTCCGCACACCGCTTGCGCATTTCGGGGGTTGCATAGTTGCTGAACACCACGATCTTCTGAAGTGGTTGCCTTGACTTACAAGCCTCCAACACCCCGAGCCCACTTCCTTTTTTGAGAAAAAGGTCAACGATGGCCAGATCCCACTC
>NZ_JBFUBD010000713.1:0-917 GCF_056405935.1 Polaromonas sp. P1_E3 | reverse complement strand
CGCGTATTGCTCCGTGGCATCAAACCAGTAGACCATGCGGGATTCGAGCTGTTGCGCGGGTGGTTTGTCCACGGCGGCGAGGTAAGCCTCAATGGCGAGGTAATAACGCATGGTGTTGCGTTCCACCGCACCGCGCATCCCACCCACGTACGCCAGGTTTTGGTCCTGCCGTATTTGGGTGAATCCCACTTTCCCGTTGCCTACCGTTGCAAGGTAACCTTTCATGGCCAGGCGGCTCGTGATGCCGTACCCATAGGAGTAGCCCAGGTGTATGAAGGTTTTTCCGTTGGGTAGCGGTACAGCCTGCAATTCAATCCGGTAGTTACTGGTTCCCAGCGGGCCTTTATCGGCATTGAGTTGCGCGGCCAGATACTCCGAAGAACTGGCAGCAAGCCGATAGTTGAACTGCAACGCGAACGCATCTTCCAGCTGTTGAGCCGTCTTTTTTCCAATGTTCATTTTCAGCACGCTGGGACTGTTGTCCGTGCTGGCGTGACAGTATTTGGTGTTGATGTGGAGCATCAGCACTTCGCACCAGCGATTGGGACTCTTGAACGTGGCGCTGACCGTGCCGAAGGATGAATTCAGTACAGCATAGGCATTTCCACTTACGGTGTTTCCGCCTTCTGAAGACTCAAGGAACAGCGGTCTGCGATAAGCGTTCTGCGCGAGCTGCGCGGCCAACGCTGCATGCTTTTCAAGAAGGCCTACAGCATGGGATTCTGCAGAAACTGCAGGGCTTGACGAAACTTGCGCAGCGGCTGGCGACAGGTATGTGCCGAGTGCCAGGCTGCAGGAAATGATGTAGCGTCGAATGTTGCTCATGACCCTCAGTGTGCCAGCCAAAAGAGGCGGTGGAGTCAGAAACTCCCCCGTCCTACATACATTTGCCGAAAGAGGGAAACAAAGGGGAGGAT
>NZ_JBFUBD010000712.1:0-919 GCF_056405935.1 Polaromonas sp. P1_E3 | reverse complement strand
CGACAATGATGTCGCCCTTGTCCATGCGTTTGACGGTGCCAACAAAAATCTTGTCGCCGCGCGACATGAAATCGTTGAGCAGCATTTCCCGCTCGGCGTCACGGATTTTCTGCAGGATGACCTGCTTGGCCGCTTGAGCGCCAATACGGCCGATGGGCAGGCTTTCAACCGGCTTTTCGATGTAGTCGCCTTCTTCGATGTCGGCGATTTCGTCGCGTGCGTCGCTGACCAGCTCTTCGGCTTCAGGGTTCTGCAGGCCGGCTTCGTCAGGAACCACCAGCCAGCGGCGGAAGGTTTCGTAATTGCCGCTGTCACGGTCGACGGCTACGCGGATGTCCACTTCGCCTTCGTACACCTTTTTGGTGGCCGAGGCGAGCGCGAGCTCGACGGCGCCAAAGACGACGTCACGTTCCACATTTTTTTCACGCGAGATGGCATCAACCAACATCAACAGTTCGCGATTCATTTCACAAGCCTGCCTTTCTTCATTTCTTGAAATTAATTCTCTGCAGAGGGTTCGGCACCAGGCGTTATTTTGGGTTTACGGCCCTTGAAATCAACCACGGGCGCGAGGCGCGCCTGCTGGATCTCATCGAGGGTAAAACCCAACGCCTGCAGCGGTGCGGGAACCTTCTTCTTACTGACCTTCTGGCCGGGTTTGACGGCCGGCTCATCGCTCCACACGATCTGCCAGCCAGCCACGCCGTCCGCGGCCACGACACGCTCCAGCGTGCCGCGAAACTTTTTGCGGCTGGCCGCGACGGTTGAACCGGCGCTGGCAGCCACGCCAATGGGTGCCTTGAGCGTGATGTCGATCAGCTCACCGGCAAAACGCTCAAAATCTTTTTCGTTGCGCAAAGGCCTGTCGATGCCGGGGGAACTGACTTCCAGCCGCGCATATTCGGCGCCTTCGACTTCC
>NZ_JBFUBD010000711.1:0-921 GCF_056405935.1 Polaromonas sp. P1_E3 | reverse complement strand
GTCGAGCAATCAGGCCTTGCAGAAGGCCAAATGGCTGCTGCGCGCCGACAAGGCCGGCCACACCGGCACGCTGGACCCGCTGGCCACCGGTGTGCTGCCGCTGTGCTTTGGCGCTGCCACCAAGTTCAGCCAGATCCAGCTCGACGCCGACAAGACCTACGAAGCAGTGCTGCTGCTGGGCCAGAAAACCACCACCGCCGACGCTGAAGGCGACGTGATTGAAACCCGGCCCGTGCCCGAGATCACGCCAGCGCTGCTGGAGGCCCTGACTGCACGTTTTACCGGCCCACAGGCGCAGGTTCCGCCCATGTATTCGGCGCTCAAGAAAGACGGCAAGGCGCTGTATGAATACGCCCGCAAGGGTGAAGAGGTCGAGCGGGAGGCTCGCCACATCACAATTTTCAAGCTCAATATGGCTGTAGCCCAAGACAGCCGTGCGCCAGCAGCTATCAAAATCATAGTGTCATGCAGCAAGGGCACCTACATCCGCACGCTCGGTGAAGACATCGGCGAGGCGATCGGCTGCGGCGCGCACCTGGGATCGCTCAGGCGGCTGGAGACCGGCGGCTACACGGCGCAGCAATGCGTGACCTTGCCGGCCCTGGAAGCCATGACCGAACCTGAGCGCGAAGCCTGCCTGCTGCCGGCGCAGTCGCTGGTGTCGGCGTACCCGTCTGTCACATTGGACGCCGACAATGCAGGGCGGTTTTTAAGCGGCCTGCGCCGCCGCGGTGAACCCGGGCAGTGGGGCGCCGATGCGCCGCTGGTGCAGGTTTACGGCACCGAACCGCCGGCTTTTTTGGGCTCGGCCCATGTCACGGCCGACGAACTGATTCCGCAGCGTTTGCTGAGCCCGATTGAAATACAGGACATCTTGCAAGCCGCCAGAACGCTGGCCGAGCGTTCTACACACGTTTTCGC
>NZ_JBFUBD010000710.1:0-923 GCF_056405935.1 Polaromonas sp. P1_E3 | reverse complement strand
CTTTCTATCTTCCTTGGAAAATTGCTCAATAATAATTTTGATCTCCGCCGGAGTTGGTTTTGCCTCAGCCCTTACTTCGATCTGACGTGTTTTTGCTTTCGGACGTGGTGGAAGCAGCGGAATGTTGTCAAAAATCTTAACCCACCCCGGACGCTCATCTAAACCGGCGTTGAGTTTTATGGTGTCACGTCGAATTATGTGAGTAACCCGAGATGCAAGTTCTCCCATTTTTGCGTTACCCGTATTTAGGCTTCGTAAATGAACATCAAACCGATAGCCGTAGCGGGAAGCCGTCGTATCGCTGTTGTCGGAAAACTCAAAACGAACCTGGCCTGATTCAGTTTCTGTTTTTTTCTTGTTTGGGTGACTAACCCTGTTAGTAATGCACTTCGCCACCCAGTCTTGAAATAGCCCTGAGTCACAAACGGAGTGATCCAGTTTTATAGACACGACAGTGTTTAGGCTTGGCACTATCCAGTAGTAGCATGGCTTGCCCCAAATTACCGTTTTTCCCTTGTAGTTATCTGTGTACTCAACAACATTTGACTGCCCGGTTTGAGCGCGCGCTTGAGCTCCCCAGATGCTGCCGGTACTGCCTGTCTCTGACTTCCAGAGCACGAAGAGAAACTCCCCGGTTTCGTCATCTTTGTAGAAGTCGTGGCAGTAGCATTTGGCTGTGCCAGTTCTCGTGTGAACTGGGTCCCAAGGTATTGTGTCTTCCATGGGTTTGCCTTGCACCCATTTGTAGATTAACTCAAACGTTTCGAAGGCATTCAAGCCGCTGGGGACGTCGTTGCCCTGCTTATACAGGCCGCACTCGTCAATGCTGAAGAAGTTCAAATGTGCTGGAATTATCATGATCTCGAAACCTTTGTTGCTCGACGCTTGACGACCGAGTGCTCCATCTCTAGACGGGACTATGT
>NZ_JBFUBD010000709.1:0-924 GCF_056405935.1 Polaromonas sp. P1_E3 | reverse complement strand
GTTCCAGGCAAGCCGCCAGGCGCTTGGCGACCTGCTGCAGCAACAGGTCGCCTTTCTGGTGGCCCATGGTGTCGTTGAGTGTCTTGAAATTGTCCAGGTCAATGAACATCAGCGCAGCTTCGCGCGGATTCCGGTAATTGTGGGTCAGCGCCTTCTGGAGCCGATCCATCAGCAACTGGCGGTTGGGCAATTGTGTGAKCGGGTCGTAGAAGGCGAGGTGCTTGATTTCGCTTTCTGCCACCTTGCGGCGCGTGATGTCCCGCCCCACGGCAACCCAATGGGTAAAAAAAACGCCTGCATCGTCGGCGACCGGCACGATGTCGACTTCCATCCAGAAGTGCCTGCCGTTTTTTTTGTAGRTGATGAGCTCGGCCTGAACCGGCTGGCCCTTCTGGAAGGCCGTGCGGATACGCTCCAGTTCACTGCGCTGCGTCAGGGGCCCGCACAGCAGGCGCGGTGAATGGCCGAGGGCTTCTTCCGGGCTGTAGCCGGTGTGCTGCTCAAAGGCGTTGTTGACAAAGATGATGCGCAAGCCCGGTTTCCCCGAGGGGACCGCTTCAGTGATCAACACAATATCGTTGAGGCGGGAAATGCTTGTCTCCAGCAGCATGAGCTGCTCCCTGGCCTTGCGCCTTTCACTGACATCGCGAAAGTAAACGGCGACCCCATCCGGGAACGGATAGGCACGAATCTCAAACCATTTGTCCAGTGGCGCGTACAGGGCTTCAAATTCCACCTGGTAATTGCCTGCAACCGCCGCCCTTATCTGTTCGGAAAACGAGGTGTTGATGGCGCCCGGGAATTCTTTCCAGATGCTTTTTCCCAACAGCTCCTTGCTGGGCCGGCGCAGCAGCCGGGCGCCTTCCCGGTTCAGGTAGGTAAAGCGCCATTGCGGGTCAAGCGTGTAGAACCCTTCAGTGATAC
>NZ_JBFUBD010000708.1:0-927 GCF_056405935.1 Polaromonas sp. P1_E3 | reverse complement strand
GTCCCCCGGCCATCGCGCGAGCAAGTTTGGCCGACGCGTGGCGGCGCTCTCGTTTGGTTTGATCGATCTCGACGCTGAGATATTCGAATGCGCGGCGGCATTGGATGCCAACTTGAGCATCGGATTTTTGAGCGGTTACCTCGAGATAGTCCGCAGTCACGACCTAGCGCGTTGGGAAGCCCGTGCGCTCAGCCTTTTGGCGGATGCCGCTCCTAAGCGCTGGCAGACTGACTCTGTCGTTTTTTCCGGGTATTCGACCGCAGTCGTTGCTAGGCTATTGGACCTGCTGGATGCGAATGCCATCCACCCGTCGCGTTTTCATACAGCTGGATGGCATTTGGGTGACGAACAGTTGTCGGATTCGGAGGTTGTGACGATCTGCGAGCGTTTAAATGCAAGCGGCGATGCCGAGGCTGCGCGCTCGGCTGTCCAAATCGCCTCTTACCGATTTGCCCGAAAGGGAGGGGAGGGGCCTGAAAGCTTGCTGTGGTCTCTGTTGATGAATCCAAGCGTTTTCGAACGCCATCACGACAACATGACTTCGCACTATTGGAAGACGCTCGCCAAAAACTTTCGAAAGCGTTTCCCAGAGCGCGACCTCCAGTTGCTCGAAGGCGTTTTTGAGAGCCACTGCAAATCGGGAGGACCAGATTCCTTCTCCGGCGTGTTTGAAGTGATCGTGGAGATTTGCAAGTCGCACCCAAATGAAGGTTGGCCCGTCGTGGCCAACGCTTTGGAGAATAGCGAAGTGAGTTGGACGATCTCCTACTGGCTGGGAGAGACCATGCGACTCAACTCGGAAACTCCCGAGGGTGGCAAAGCTCCGACACCAATCGATTGCTTCGAACCACGTCAAGTCCTCGATTGGATCGCCGAGAAGCCGTCGAGAGCGGACTTGATCATGCAATCGTTGCCGAAAACGCTTGA
>NZ_JBFUBD010000707.1:0-927 GCF_056405935.1 Polaromonas sp. P1_E3 | reverse complement strand
TGTCTCCAGATAGGTTTTTGTTGTTTCAGGGTCAGAGAGATTGAAACTCAGCGAAACTGAATTCTTAATTATGGATAATGGGCTTTCAGGAGGCTGACGAGGTTTCCAGGCTTCCTCGATCGCTATCAAAATAATAGCTGCTGGCGCTCGTCCCTATTGGCTCAGGGCCATTTTTTATACCGGAAACGGTATTCCTGGGGGGCCGCGAATCAGCTTCGGGAGCTTTTACGCCGCTTTTACGCCCTTCAAGGACCCTCAAGTGCGGTTTTTGGGTGATTTCGGCCATGAAACCAGCTTGCAGGCCAATAATGGCGGGCGCAAGAAGCTATTGTTTTGATAGCAAAAAGAAGGGAGGGCTACCGCCCTCGCCTGGCTGTTCGATAGGGCGCCTCACAAATCCGGCCCGGTCTTCCTGTTGGGCCAATCCACCTGCAAGAGCGCGACGTGTGCCAGACGTGCCTAGAGCGTCAGAACCAGCCCCTGCCCTGTCTTGACGCCAAATGAGATCAGTGCAAACAGCACGGCGGCCTGCAAGGCAATCACCATGATGGAGAAGCCGATGAGGGACCGGCCCGGTACACGGAAAATCGCCGCGTACACCGCGATCCCGGCCATAAAGGCAAACACGAATCCCATGAAACCGCCACCGGCCAGCTTGAAGACCCCCAGGCTCACGGCAGGTGCAGTAATCGCCGCGATGGCGGCAGCGCCATAGCTGGTGTTGCCAGCCTCGACAAACCCGGCAGCCCACTTCACGGGCATCAGGGTGATGAGGGCAAAGAGAACGAGGGGGAACAGCAGGAGGGCCATACGGTCTTCAGGAAATTGCGGCTCGTCATGATAACGGCCCGCTGCGCCTTTGCCACGGTATTCACCGGCACGCGGCGGCGAAAAGGAGCGGGCGCTCTTTACAGCAGGCCCTTCAAT
>NZ_JBFUBD010000706.1:0-929 GCF_056405935.1 Polaromonas sp. P1_E3 | reverse complement strand
GCCTGAGCTTCGCGCTTAATGCCAGCATGAGCCGCGGAACTGGCTTTGCCAGGCCGCAGGCGGGCGGCCCCCTCGGGGGGCAGCGACCCACACGAAATGGGGGAGCGTGGGGGCTCTATTCTGTTACCTAGAATACGCTTTTCTTGAGCCGTCCTCGAAGACGGCATCGTCGCTCAGCAATTTGCCGTCGCTGTCCCAGATTTTCTCGCGCGTGATGCGGCCGCGATCGTCGTAGCTCGATTCGGCCACCAGCTTTCCAGCCTCGTTGAAGCGCTGGTGTGTGCCCAGAGGCAATTGCCGGTAGCGGTTGGAGGCGCTGTAGCGGCCGGTTGCGGCGATCTTTCCGTTGTCGAAGTAATCGGTGGCTTGCAGCCAGGCGCTATCGCCGTCGCCGCCGAATTCGTTTTTGCTGCGCGGCTGGCCGTTGAGGTAATAGGACTGGTCGCTCACCAGTTTGCCTTCGGACCATTTCCTGTCGCGCGTCAGGGTACCGCTGTCGGCGAACTCCTGCTCCCGTTCCTTGAGTGAATTCCTGGCGGTTTCACTGTCCAGCTTCCACTGGATCTCGCGCCGCTTGACGCCGGCGTTGTTGAAATGGCGCTCGATCCGGATGCTTCCCGATACCTCGTCCAGGTAATCCGGCTTGCCACCCTCGCCCAGCGTTTCATGGCGAATGCGTTTTCCGGCCAGGTAACTGCTGGTGCCGTTCAGCACGCCCTTGCTGCTGAAGAGTTCGATCTTTGAGGCGCCCCCCGAAAAGCCGCACCAGCGGACGTCCTCGGCCGGCRCTGCCAGCAAGGGCTTGTCGCCGCAGCGCAAGGCCTGGAGTTGGCCGCGGTCGTTGAATTCGGCATAGGCCTGCTCGACGCTGCCGCCTGCGCGCGGCCCGTAAAACACGATACGCCGCAATTGCCCATTGGTGTGAAAGC
>NZ_JBFUBD010000705.1:0-938 GCF_056405935.1 Polaromonas sp. P1_E3 | reverse complement strand
CCCTGACTTTGGTGACGCAGACCGTGCTGTAAGGCGTAGGCGTACCCAGACGCCAGGCCGCGTAGCTGGTTTCCATGTCGCGTTCGTCAGCGAATCGAAGAATCATCTCCTTGGCCTGCTCATTGGTGACCACCCGCTTCAGTACACCTTCGAGAATGAAATATTGCTCCATCTCATGCACGCCCTGATGCAAAAGCGAGTCACCCTTCTGGCCGTCAACGATCACCAGATGCGGCTCCAGCTCAGCACTCTGTTCTGTCGTAATCCCCTTCAGGACAATGTTCTGTGCCAACTGGACACGAATGACATTTCTATCTGGATGGTTTTGTATGGACAACATGGGTTCGGAGAGTGCGGAATTCGCAGGTATTTGTGCGGCCCAAATACGGAGAAAGTTGACCTCGGTCAAGGGGGAAACCTGAATCAATTCCTATGATAACCCGACGATGCAAATGCCCCCCGTGCATGCCAATGGACAGCCAGGCCTGCTCAATTTTCACCAAAGTCAAACGAAGAGACATTTCAAATGACAAAAGACACACCATCCGGAGAGCAAACCGACGGCTTTCACCTGCTGATCGATGCACTCAAGCTCAATGGCATTGACACGATCTTCGGCTTGCCTGGAATCCCCATCACAGACCTGACGCGCAAGGCGCAGGCGGAGGGCATTCGCATGATTTCCTTCCGCCACGAGCAACATGCCGGCAACGCCGCAGCGGCCGCCGGTTTCCTGACGCAGAAGCCCGGCATCTGCCTGACCGTGTCGGCTCCCGGTTTTCTCAACGGCCTGACGGCGCTGGCTAACGCCACGACCAACTGCTTCCCGATGATCCTCATCAGTGGCTCAAGCGAACGCGAGATTGTGGATCTTCAGCAGGGCGACTACGAGGAAATGGACCAGCTGGCGATTGCCAAACCGCTGTGCAAGGCAGCCT
>NZ_JBFUBD010000704.1:0-943 GCF_056405935.1 Polaromonas sp. P1_E3 | reverse complement strand
CTGTTCGCCCGAGCTTCGCCGGCACGTGCGCGCGTTGTCCGAGCGGGTGATGCCGCATCTGCGCGTGTTGTCCATGGCCGAGATCCCGCACAACATCGAGCTCAAGTCGTATGGTGTGGTGAGTTTTTAAGCAACCCGTACGTTTTTGTCCTGCAACTTAACCCGAACCATGACCAATATTCTCGCCGTCGCCTTGCAAAGCATGCACCAGGACAGCATCCGCCTTGAAAAAGTCGGCATGAACCTGGCCAACGCCTTGACCATAGGCTACAAGCGGGAGGTGGTCTCGGTTCAGCCCACCCCTTATTCCCAACTCGGCGCCTCCTTCACCGCGCAGGTCGATGCGCTGTCGCAGCAGGCGGACGCGACCGGCGGCCTGCTGAAAACGCAGACAGACCTTCGCCCCGGCACGCTCAAGTCCACCGGACAGAATCTGGATCTCGCGTTGGACGGGGACGGCTTCTTTGAGGTCTCAACGGCGTCCGGCCCGGCTTACACGCGGCAGGGTTCCTTCCACCTGGACGGCCAAGGGCGGTTGGTAAATGCGCAGGGGCATCCGGTGATGGGTAAAGGCGGCGCCATCTTTTTGACKACACGCAATCCCTCGATTGATTCCAGGGGCTATGTATTTGAAGGTCCCAAGTCCGGGGCGGCAAGCGTTGCCGCTAGCCGATTGGCAGCGCAAGAGCCAGTCGCCCAACTCAAGGTGATGCAGCTGGAGACACCGCAGATGCTCCGGCACCTCGGGGAGGGGCTTGTCGCTGCGGAGAGTGCGGCCGGCATGATGAATGACGTCGATATCCAGGTACGTCAGGGCTTTCTCGAAAACTCCAATGTTTCGTCCATGCAGGAGATGGTGCAACTGATGCAGACGATGCGACATTTCGAGTCGATGCAAAAAGTCGCGACAGGTTACGACGAAATGATGGGGACAGCCATTCGA
>NZ_JBFUBD010000703.1:0-943 GCF_056405935.1 Polaromonas sp. P1_E3 | reverse complement strand
CTGTCGCCCCGCATGACTGTCGAAGCCATTGTGGAGGAGGGGCTGCTGGTGCATGAGCCCAGGCTGGCGCCAGGCGACCGGCGGGACCGGGCGCTGCAGGCGCTGGCGGATGTTGGCATGACCGACGCCCAGTTTCCGGGTTTGCTGCAGCGTTATCCGCACGAATTTTCGGGTGGCCAGCGCCAGCGCCTGGCCATTGCCCGCGCGCTGATCGTCAACCCAAAACTGCTGGTCCTGGATGAACCCACCAGCGCGCTGGACGTGACCATCCAGAAACAGGTATTGGGGTTGCTGCAAAGATTGCAGCGCGAGCGCGGCCTGAGTTATTTACTGATCACGCACGACGTCGACGTGATCCGCGCCATGGCGCATGAAGTCATGGTGATGAAAGACGGCGATGTGCTCGAGTCAGGCTCGTTAACCGAAGTGCTGGACAGGCCGCAGCATCCTTACACACGGGTTCTCGTCACTGCAGTTTGATGGGTCTGGTATTTCGGCGCACCGAAGGGCTTCATAAATCTCATAAATTACTTTAAATATCATAAATATCTATATGATTTTATTGGTATTTAAGAGGTTACTCTCCAATAAAAATGCGCGAACATTGTTCCGCAGTTGCGGATTTTTATTCATTCGTTTTCGGTGCAAGGTTGACGGTGAAAGGGTCATGGCTGAACCCAAAAAGGGAGGTTCTTCCGTCCGCCACCAAGTTGCTGCGTTTCAATGAACGAGAGCGTCTTAATCAGAAAGATTTAAGAAGGTAGGTCACGTGTTCCCTTGCAGGTCAGGCACGGAAATTGTTTGCATCAAAGGGCGCAGCACGTTACAATAAGAGCTTCACGACCAAATGGGCGGGTTTTCACCGCCCATTTTTTTTGGGCGTTTGTTTTTGAACAAATTGGTTTAGAGCGGGTTTAAGAGACTGAATGGCATTGCAAGAGAC
>NZ_JBFUBD010000702.1:0-944 GCF_056405935.1 Polaromonas sp. P1_E3 | reverse complement strand
TGGTGCCCGTTTGCGCAGTCAGGGCTTCCATCAGCTCCTTGTCGACCGGCTCGCTGCACACCAATGTCGGCGGAACCGGCACGTCGATGTAGTGCTGAGCAATAAACGCTTCCAGCACCAGTGCCTCCAGCGATTTGCCGGCAGGTGCGGGCTCTGGCGCCGCCTCRCCGGCCGCCCCGGCCTGCGCAGCCTGCCTGGCATCCGCATCGATCTCTGCATCCAGCGCTGCTACGTCAGTGGCGTTTTCCACGTGGCTAGGAAAGTAGGCCCGGTCGCCCAGGTGCCGCCCGCCCCGCACCATGGCGAGGTTGACGCAGGCCTTTCCGCCCTGCACTTTCACCGCCAGGATGTCGACATCCTTGTCGCCGCCGATTTCCATCGACTGCTGGTGCAGCACCTTGGACAGCGCCGACATCTGGTTGCGCAGTTCGGCGGCCTGCTCAAACTCCAGCTTGTCGGCATGCACCAGCATCTTCTTTTCGAGTTCAGTCAGTATGTCCTGCGCCTGCCCCTGCAAAAAGCGCTCGGCATTGGCCGTGTCCAGCGCGTATTGCTCAGGTGACACATGGCCGACACAGGGCGCGGAGCAGCGCTTGATCTGGTACAGCAGGCAAGGCCGCGTGCGGTTGTTGAACACCGTGTCTTCACAGGTGCGGAGCCTGAACACCTTTTGCAGCAGCAAGATGGTGTCTTTCACGGCCCACGCACTGGGGTAAGGGCCAAAGTAGCGATGCTTTTTTTCGACCGCACCACGGTAATAGGCAATGCGCGGAAAAGTCGCGGCTGAAGGCGGGGCGCCTTCCTGCGGCACGGCGGCGCCGGTGAGTTTCAGGTAAGGGTAGCTCTTGTCGTCCCGGAACAGGATGTTGAATTTCGGGTTGAGCGTCTTGATCAGGTTGTTTTCCAGCAGCAGTGCTTCAGCTTCCGATCGCACCACCGTGGTT
>NZ_JBFUBD010000701.1:0-947 GCF_056405935.1 Polaromonas sp. P1_E3 | reverse complement strand
GCCACGCACCGCGCCCTGAAGCTTCAGCAGCTGTGGAGCGGCAGCGCGCAGCGCGAGGTGCGCCCCCGCCTGGGCAACGGGAGCCACCCACAGCCAGTTAACCAGCACCGCCATGGAAAACTTGTAAAAATATTCTGTGGCAAAACCGGTTAATAGCAACAGGCCCGCGATCCACATCCAGTGAAAGGCAATTTTCGAAAACACCTTCCATACGGGCAAACGCAGTTGGGATGTACCGGGAAACGTCAGCGAAAACACGATGACAGACAGGATCAGGTAAGCGGGACGGACGGATCCTTCGAAGAACAGCGCCAGTCCCCACAGCGAGAACACCAGGACCAGGGGATCCAGCGCGGCTTCGACAGCGGTAAAAACATGGCTTCGCCCCAACCCCATGGAACGCGGCTCGCGCCGGTTAAGCCATGCCGCCGCTGAATTGATCGGGTTGACGTCATCCATGCAAGTTCACCCGCGTAATCCTGGAGACGGCCTGTGCCCGGTTGAACACATTGAGCTTCTGGAATATTCGCTGCATGTGGTTCTTCACCGTATAGCCGCTGATGTTGAGGATGGTGCCGATCTCGGCATTGGTTTTTCCCATGGCAACCCAAGCCATGATCTGGGTTTCCCGCTCGCTGAGGTTGCTTGCGTCATCCGATCCGTTGCGCACTGTCGCCGCAACCTGCGGGTGCTGTTGCGGCAAAGGCGCCATCTGCCGCAAGGCGTTATCAATGGCGGGCATCAGCATCCTCATGGCCTTCTGCGCGGGCTCCACCGGAATCTCATCCGCACGCAGAAAGGCATACAGGCAGTCCTGGTGTGCTCTCTCGTCATGCATGGCATGAACCAGCACCGAGCGCATGCCGGCCAGCGTACGCGTGAAAGAACCAGGGAGGCTGGCGCTGCCGAGCAAATACTCGAACTGGCTGAAATCGAGAAGGCAGGGC
>NZ_JBFUBD010000700.1:0-951 GCF_056405935.1 Polaromonas sp. P1_E3 | reverse complement strand
AGGCCGTCAAGAARAACGACTGGACTCCCGCAGTMCTGACAGGCGAGGCATTTGCCAAGTTTGTGGACGACGACTTTGCGGCGCTGCGCGCCACGATGGTCAAGTCCGGCATGGTCTGATCTTCCGCGTTTTTACGCCACCCGCGCTTTCGCGTATCAGCTGCACGCGGTTCCGTCAAATTTGATGAAAATTTGACGAAAGGCCCGCGTGCCCCCAGACTGCTTATGTCTGGCCCAACCTTCCCCGCCTTTCGGGAACTATAACGATGACAACTTCAGATCCCTCGGCCGTCTGGCCGCAAACTCTGGTCGGGGCCGGTGTGCTGCTGACCGGCCTGGCGCTGGCCTTTGGCGCGATCAGCATTTCGTCCGAGGCCGGTTATGGCGGTGTAGGCCCCAACTTCCTGCCCTGGGTGGTGTCTGTGGGCCTCGCGATTTGCGGCGCCTTCATCATCTGGGAAGCGCAGAGCGGCGGCTTCCGGGACCTGGACCTGCCTTCCGGTGCATCGCAAGCCTACTGGCCGGGTTTTATATGGGTCTCTGCGGGCTTGTTGCTCAATGCCGCCCTCATTACCACCATCGGTTTTATCCTGAGCTGCACGCTGTGTTACTTGCTGGCTGTGCAAGGCCTGCGCCGTGCGGGTGGCCAGACAAGCGTCAATGCGCCGCTGACCTGGGTCACCGATTTTGGGGTGGGTTTCGCGATTTCCGCGCCGGTGTTCTGGATGTTCACGAAATTCCTGGCGATCAATCTGCCGGGCCTGACATCAACGGGGTGGATCTGATATGGACATTTTTAATGCCCTGATGGCGGGTTTCGCGACAGCGATCACGCCGGTGAATTTGCTCTGGTGCCTGGTGGGTTGCGCCCTCGGCACAGCGGTAGGTGTGCTCCCCGGCATCGGCCCTGCGGTAGCAGTGGCCATGCTACTGCCCATCACCGCCAAGGTCG
>NZ_JBFUBD010000699.1:0-953 GCF_056405935.1 Polaromonas sp. P1_E3 | reverse complement strand
GGCAAAGGTCTTCCACATCGGCACACCGTCGTTCAATGCGGACCGGGTGTGCGAAGCGGGTTTTGCCGCCGCGGGCTGTGTTGCCAGCGGCGGGACCGGATCTGCCACGGAAACCGGTGGCGCCGCGATTTCGCCCGCCGCGCGCACGTCACCCTCATGCACTTCGGTTTCAAGGCGGTGGTCGAGGGCGGAAAGATCCGGCGGTTTCATGCGGCGCTCCAGCTGGCTGAGGCCAGTTTGGCGAGGTAGCTTCGCACGTCCTCCGGCCAGGGCTCGACCAGGGTCTCAAAACGAGGTTGGTCGCCGGCGAACAGGGCGCGGGTGGCTTCCTCAAAGCCGGGCAGGTCGCCTGCGATTTCCGACATGAAACGGTAGGCGGCTTCGCGGGAGGCCCGTATCGCGTCGCGTGCCTCGTTGGCCTTGCTGGCTTCTTCAACGAGCTTGCGCAGCGCAACAGAGGCACCGCCAGATTGGCGGCTCAGCCATTCCCAGTGCCGCGGAAGCAGGGTGACTTCACGCGCCACCACGCCCAGCCTCGGGCGTCCGACAGGGCGCGTGGCCGGCGTCTCAGGCTCAGCGGGTGCAGGGTCGGCTGGCGTGTCATCGGGCGCGTCCACGGCATCGGGCCGCAAGTCGAGGTCCAGGCGCTCGCCATTGGCATCGTTGAAGACACGAAGGAGGATGTCGGCGGGCTGCGGCGTGGCACGCAACCGCGCCAGCACCTCAAGTCGCGGGCCGGCGGCAATGCACTGGAAGCCGGCGAAGGCTGTCAAGGTACGCGGTGCGGGGAGAAAGGAAGAGGCCGGAGAGGTCATAAAGTTGCCAAAAACGAAGGTCGTCAAATAATGAAAAAAGGAAAAATTCCGGGTTGTGGATGCCCAAGTGGCACGCGGGTTTTGAATTGCAAAGGCACCAGGAGCCAGGTTAATAAGGGCACTCGAGATATTTTCACC
>NZ_JBFUBD010000698.1:0-956 GCF_056405935.1 Polaromonas sp. P1_E3 | reverse complement strand
GGCTTATCGTGCTAACGTCCATTGATCACAGCGCTCGCGCCCACGTACCCCACTTCCTTATGGACGCTACCAATCCAGTTCCCCTTGAAACCGCACCAGCCCCGCTGGAAATGCGCCCACGCCGGGGCTTCAGCCTGTTCTGGCGGACATTCTTTTTCCTTGCATTGCTGCTGTTTGGCTCCATCGTTGCCTGGTTGCAGACCTTCCGGGCGCTCGAATCAGAGCCTCGCGCCATCCAGAGTGCCCAGCAGCTAGCCTCACTGGTCAACCTCAGCCGGGCCGCGCTTCGCTATTCCGATGCCATCGCCCGTGTCTCGCTGATCAAAACGCTGGCCGACGAAGAGCGTGTACGCATCACCCCTCGGGAGCCGAAAGACAAGTTCGAGCTTTTTGAGAGCGATGAGCTGGGCGAGCGCACGGCCGAGGAACTCAAGACGCGGCTGGGTAACGGTACCGTCGTGGCCAGCAGCGTCAACGGGCAGAAGGGATTATGGGTCGGCTTTACCATCGACGGCGATGCCTACTGGCTGCTCACAGATCCCTCGAAAATAGGTCCGTCACGCAACAGCACGTGGATTATCTGGCTCATCACGGCGGCAGCCCTGTCGCTGGCAGGCGCAGCATTTATTGCCCGCCTGATCAACCGGCCGCTCAAGCAGCTGTCATTTGCAGCCAGCCGGATGCGGGACGGTGACTTCGACGCCAGCCTGCTCGATGAAAAGGTAGCCACCAGCGAAATCCGCGAGGTCAATATCGGCTTTAACCGCATGGCCGAGCAACTGTCCAAAATCGAGCAGGACCGGGTCATCATGCTGGCAGGGATTTCCCATGACCTGCGCACCCCGTTGGCCCGGCTGCGCCTGGAAACCGAGATGAGCGTCACCGACATGGATGCCCGCGAGCACATGGCTGCGGACATCACGCAGCTGGATGCCATCATCGACAAATTCCTGGAC
>NZ_JBFUBD010000697.1:0-959 GCF_056405935.1 Polaromonas sp. P1_E3 | reverse complement strand
ACCGTGGGGGCCAAGTTATGATTCCTCATGAGCTTTTTTGCCGTTTTGTTTGCACTCATCATCGAACAGGCCCGTCCGCTGGCCCGCGGCAACTGGATTCATGCGGGATTTCGGGGCTGGGCCCGCTGGACCAACCGCAGCCTGGATGCCGGCAAACCGCACCATGGCTGGATCGCATGGACAGTCGCCGTGCTGGTGCCGGCACTGGTCACTTTCCTGATTCACTGGCTGCTGTGGACCATCAATCCCGTGCTGGCTTTTGCGTGGAACGTGGCAATCCTCTATGTCACGCTGGGCTTCCGGCAGTTCAGCCACTACTTCACGGACATACGCGACGCACTGGATGACGGCGACGAAACGACAGCGCGCGAATTGCTGGCGCAGTGGCGCCAGGTCGATGCGAGCGAGCTTCCACGCAGCGAAATCGTCCGCCACGTGATTGAATATTCGGTACTGGCCGCTCACCGCCATGTGTTCGGCGTGCTGGGCTGGTTTTCGGTGCTTGCTGCGCTGGGGCTGGGGCCCGCGGGCGCCGTGCTCTACCGCATGAGCGAGTTCGTTTCACGCTACTGGGCCTATAAAAGAAGGACCGCCGCCGCGGCAGGCGAGGGCGCCAGCACGGCGCTGCAGCTCGCCGCAAGCCGTGCCTGGGGCGTGATTGATTTTGTGCCCGCCCGTGTCACCTCGCTGGGTTTCGCGGTGGTCGGCAGTTTTGAAGACGCCATTGATGCCTGGCGTAACTACACGCACCGGTTTCCGGCCGGCGCACCTTCGGCCTCTGAAAACCGCAACGACGGGATCATCCTGGCTGCCACGTCCGGTGCCGTGAACGTACGCCTGGGCGGCGAAGCGCTCAAGACCACGTTTTCAGCGGACACCTCGCAAAGTTTCCAGGCAGGTGGCCTGGATGCGGAAGACGGCATCGCCACAGAAGCCACGCCGGGCCGCGAACCTGAAGT
>NZ_JBFUBD010000696.1:0-964 GCF_056405935.1 Polaromonas sp. P1_E3 | reverse complement strand
GCTTTCGGATCCACCGGTGCGGCTGCTGCAGCGGCTGCTGCGGCATCGGCTTCGGCTTCTTCGGAAACGGCAGACACCGACACCAGCACCGGGTTGTCCTGGCCCTTGGCCACGAACTTCACGCCCTTTGGCAGGGTGATGTCCTTGATGTGCAGCGGCGAACCCTTCTTCAGGCCCTTCAGGTCGACGGCGATGAATTCGGGGATGTCGGCCGGGAAGCAGGACACGGTCAACTCGGTGATCACGTGATTGACCAGGCAGTTTTCGGTCTTGACGGCTGGAGACTCTTCTTCACCGCTGTAGTGCACGGGCACTTTCACGGTCATCTTGGTCTTGGCTTCCACGCGCTGGAAGTCGATGTGCAGGATCTGCTGCTTGTACGGGTGCATTTGCAGGTCGCGCAGCAGAACCTTGTGTTCTTTGCCTGCCAGTTCCATCTGGAGGATGGAAGCATGGAACGCTTCTTTCTTGATGGCGTGGAACAACGCGTTGTGATCGATTTCGATCAGCGTAGGTTCACCGGTGCCACCATAAACAATACCGGGCGTACGGCCGGTGATGCGGAGACGGCGGCTCGCACCCGTGCCCTGCTTTGCGCGCTCAAAAGCGACGAATTTCATAATCAACTCCAATAAAGAACGGACCGCGACCAGTCTCGTTCTGGTTTAAAAGGCTGCTTTGCTTCGTGATGAATCACGACACGAAAGCAGCCGCTTTTTGTTTCAGGTCAGAACAGGTTGTCCTGGTCCGAAAACAAACTCATGACCGACTCTCCCTTGGCGATGCGCTGGATGGTCTCAGCGATCAGCGGTGCCACGGAGAGCTGGCGAATCTTTGTGCAACCCACGGCATTGGGGCTCAACGGAATGGTGTTGGTAATCACCACCTCATCAAGCGCATCGCCCTTGGCGATGCGGTCAATGGCCGGGCCCGAAAAAATCGGGTGCGTGCAATAGGCATAAAC
>NZ_JBFUBD010000695.1:0-965 GCF_056405935.1 Polaromonas sp. P1_E3 | reverse complement strand
CAAAAGCGCCCTGCGCTATTGGGCCGCTTGGTACGGCATTCGTTATGGTGGCCAGATCCAGCTGCCGGTGCCCTCCCCTTGTGTGCTGCAGTTCATCGTGGATCACGCCGAACGGACCACGGACAAGGGCCTGACGTCCGAGCTGCCGGCGCTGATCGACCAGACGCTGGTCCAGGCCGGCTACAAAGGAAAGCTGGGAGCGCTAGCCCACAACACCCTGGTCCACCGGATTGCCGTGCTGTCCAAGGCGCACCAAGTGCGCGAACTCAAAAATCCCTGCCAGGATCCCACGGTGCGCGAGCTGCTGTCACGCACGCGCAAGGCCTACGCCAAGCGCGGCGCCCTCCCCCAGAAGAAAGAGGCACTGACCAAGGATCCCCTGCAGGCCATCCTGGCCACCTGCGACGACTCGCTGCGCGGCAAACGGGATCGCGCCTTGCTGCTGTTTGCCTGGGCCAGCGGCGGGCGCCGGCGCTCCGAAGTCACCGGAGCGGACATGCAATTCCTAAAGCCGATTCCCGAGGGCTTTGTCTACAACCTGGCGTATTCGAAGACCAACCAGGCGGGTGTGGATCTGCCGGAAAACAATAAGCCGCTGCTGGGCGCGGCGGCCGCGGCGCTTGCGACCTGGCTGCAGGCTAGTGGGATTCAATCGGGGGCGATTTTTCGGAGCGTTCGCAAAGGGGGCCATCTGGGCGAAGCGCTCTCCCCCGCCGCGGTTCGCGCCATCGTTAAAGAGCGATGTGAACTCGCGGGAGTCGGCGGTAGTTATTCAGCGCACTCGCTGCGGTCAGGTTTTGTGACCGAAGCTGGGCGGCAACAAGTGCCGCTGGCCGACACCATGGCGATGACGGGGCACCAAAGCGTGGCAACAGTTATGGGGTACTTTCGCGCTGATGCCTCAATTTGCAGTGCCGCAGCGAATTTGCTGCCTTGATGGGTCTATAACGACGAAAGGTGGGAGG
>NZ_JBFUBD010000694.1:0-968 GCF_056405935.1 Polaromonas sp. P1_E3 | reverse complement strand
TAGAAAAGTGTCCCGAGAAAGTACGATCCCTATTGATGGACATTCGATCCGTAATGCAGTCAGCGGCACTTGGCTCCACCGAGACCACCAGCTACTTTCAGATGCCTGGGCTACCTCTACGAAGGGTATGACTACAACGGAATGTTCGCTTGGTTTAGCTTCAAATCACCGAACGTGCGCTTGCATGTTCGCCCTCCGGTCTTGGAGAACCATAGAGAAGACGTCGGGGATTTCGCTACGACGAAAGCCATCGTTAGTTTTCCCGTAAGCGGAAAGATCCCGAGAGCATTGGTGAAGAAGCTGGTGAAGGCGAGCATCACCGAAATGAAGAGGAAGGCACGTGGATAGAAAGCAATTAATCCTGGTGCATGCGGGGCTGTCGTGTGAGGCCTAACCCTTCCTTCCAGCGGACATGCGTACGGCATGCCGCTTAAGTCCAACGTTAGGCGTCACTTGAAGCAGTTCCCTGCATCGTCAATTGAAAATTGAGAGGTCACATGCTCACGCTTTACTACACACCCAATACCTGCGCACTGGCAACGCATCTGGTGCTGGCCCATGCAAATGCTGAGTACGAACTGGTCCGGATCGACTTTTCGAAGAACGAACAACGGGGGGCTGACTACCTGAAGGTCAACCCGAAGGGTCGGGTTCCAGCGCTGGTGACGGAACGCGGCGTCCTGACGGAAACACCGGCCATGCTCATGTTCGTCGCCCAGACGTACCCGGATGCGCATCTGGCTCCGTTGGGTGACACGTTTCGGCTTGCGGAAATGAACGCTTTCAACAGCTATTTGTGCTCCACGGTTCATGTGGCCCACGCCCATCGAATGCGCGGTCACAGATGGGCGGACGAGCCTGAAGCATGGGACGCCATGCGAAGGAAGGTTCCTCAATCCGTGGGTGACGCCTTCTCGCTGATCGAAAGCGAGTATTTGCGCGGACCGTGGGCTATGGGAGAGGATTTC
>NZ_JBFUBD010000693.1:0-968 GCF_056405935.1 Polaromonas sp. P1_E3 | reverse complement strand
TCCCGATTGCACCCCAACGCGACCGCGTTTAAATCGTAAAGAGGTTCTTAGCCCAATGTACAAAGAAAAACGATCTTCCCGCAGCGAGTTTGTCCCTATACGTGGCTTGAGTTACCACGTGTGGCTCTGGGAAAGCGCAGCAGGCGCGAACCCGGCATTGCCGCCGCTGGTTCTGGTTCATGGATGGATGGATGTGGCAGCCTCTTACCAGTTTATGGTTGACGCGCTGTCGGACGCCTTCGTGCAAGGCCGGACCATCATCGCGCCCGACTGGCGTGGTTTCGGGTTGACCGGCTCCGGCCCCAAAGGCAGCCCTGCGGACAATTACTGGTTTCCCGATTACCTGGCCGACCTGGACTTCCTGCTTGACCATTACGCGGGCGACAAACCGGTTGATTTGGTAGGCCACAGCATGGGCGGCAATGTTGCCATGCTGTATGCAGGCGTGCGGCCCGCACGCATCCGCAAGCTGGTCAACCTGGAAGGCTTTGGCCTGCCGCCCAGCAAAGCCGCGCAGGCACCCGGCCGTTATGCCAAATGGATAGACGAGCTCAAAAGCCTGCATAGAGGCGAACTGGAACTCAAAGCCTATGCCGACGTGGCCGGCGTGGCGCGCCGCCTGATGCGAACCAACCCGCGCCTGTCGGCCGACAAGGCCGGCTGGCTGGCCAGCCATTGGTCCCGGCCGAATGCCGAAGGCAAATGGGAAATCCTGGGGGAAGCCGCCCACAAGATCACCAGCGCGCAGCTCTACCGCGTTGACGAAGCCCTGGAGATTTACCGCAGCATCAGCGCCCCCGTGCTGGCTGTTGAGGCGTCTGACGATTCACTGGCTACCTGGTGGCAGGGCAAATACAGCCTGGCCGAGTACCACGAGCGGCTCAAACAGGTACGCCAGGCGCGGGTGGCCGTGATCCAGGACGCCGGCCACATGCTGCACCACGACCAGCCGGACCAACTTGCCACAC
>NZ_JBFUBD010000692.1:0-971 GCF_056405935.1 Polaromonas sp. P1_E3 | reverse complement strand
GCGGAGATAAGCTTACCGGCGGCGATTTCGAGGGATGAGCGCGCACGGGGCATTTTTTGATGTTTAACGTTTGACATGAGCGGCGGCCGCAAGTGGGCGAAGCCCGCTTGTGGCCGTCCGCTCGATGGAAGGGTTAGAGCGCATTCCGGCGCCCGGAGGTTCGCTCATTCGATGACATAAGACCCTCCCATTTTGAGGAGGAGGCGAACGACTCTTCTCGCTCGTTGTGAAAGTAGATCCACCCACCACAGCGCCTGCCGAGTTCAGACAGACGCTCGATGTGTTCCGCCTTAAGCTCAAGCTGCCCGTATTTGAATGGACCTTGCGATACCGCTCGCCAAAGAGCGAACTCCAGACCTTTCATCCAGCCAGCGGAATAGGCCCGTTCTGAAAGCAGTGACATGTACTCGGCGAGTTCTCGCTGTGGAGTGGAGAGGTCGCTCAGCATGCTTTGCGCGCTAACGTTGGAGGCCACCGACACGCAGCAACTGCCGCGCAGCGGCATCCTGCTGATGTATGTCCGTGTGGGCCGAAATGTTAAGTCTCATTGACCTCGTGCCTCAAATTCATCGACCAAGGCGTACCACTCTCGAAGCTCTTCCGCCCGCTGCACATTACCCTCTAGGACATCAACTTGGTGGCGCGCTAAGTAGAACTCACTTTCACCGCGAATCTTTCCCCGAGCCTTGATCTTCTCCAGCCGCGCCTGCTCCTTCTCATTGAACTCAGGGTAATGTGCTGCGATCGCAACGTCGAGCACCTTTGCGGCCTGCATCCTCATTGCCGGTGGTAATGATTTCAACAGCATGGGAGTCTCTCGCAAACCCTGCTCCATCCCCGTCGCGAGTGCAGACCTCGAGTGTTCGCCGGTAGGTTCTGCGTACATTGGTCGAATTTTTTTCCAACTCTCACATAGCCGCAGGGCTCGCTCATCCTCTACGGTCGCGAGTTCACCATGGAGGTCGTCATAC
>NZ_JBFUBD010000691.1:0-974 GCF_056405935.1 Polaromonas sp. P1_E3 | reverse complement strand
GTCGTGTATTTCTTCGACGGATCTTTGGGATCCGTCTGCTCGCGCACAAAACTAAGGATGACCAGGTTTCCTTCCGCCGTAATGGCTACGAGTGGCGCTGCGACCTTGGCTTCTATCGGCTTCGGCTTCTTGAACTTGCCGAAGAACTCGACAAACGCTGCACGACCCGTAGGAACATTTGGGTTGTGCTGAATGTAATTTTCAGCCATGTACTTCTCTGCCAGCTCGAGCTGGCCGGCTTCAAAGACCTCGCGCCAGAAGTCATAGACAAGGCGCTTGTTTTGCGAAAGCTGGGGATCCGCGCTTTGCAGAAGGGCGGAATGATCGGGGGCTGGCGTAACAGCAACTTGCGCGAAGGTGGCACTGGCAACAACAGCGCCAAGAAGAAGAGCCGCGACTGTGTTTCTGGTACTCATGAATTACCTCGATTGTGATGTGAACACTTAATGTTTGGTATGAGCGGTGCCTGTTTCAAAGCTTGGGATCCGGAAACGGCAACTTATCCTGCGAGCTGCTCGGCTGGGCCACCCATTTATTCCCGCGGCGGTAAAAATCTGCCTGGGTTTCAGAACTTCCAGCCCCGATCTTCAATGCCACCGTGCAGGCCACCTGGCCCGGGTGCTTGGCCTCAACAGCCGGTACGCAGGTGCCAAGCTTGAGTACGGCGTTTTTGTACTCCTGCATATCCATCATGAGAAGAAATGCCTGGGTAGCATCCTTTGCGTCGGGCAATACCAGCGCAGTAGCAGCCGCAGCGGCAGGTGCAGTGATGGGCGCTGCGGGTGGAATGACAGTGGCGGTTTGCGAAGATGTTTCGCTGCAGGCAGAGCAAAGCAGCAATGTTGACAAAATGATTGTGAAACGCATTGGGAATTCTGTTTTGTTGTTGTGTGGCGAGAAGATGGCCGGACCATAACATCTTGCGCGAAGGCGCTTTGCTGTTGCGGGCCCGTGCCGATTGATATGTTAAGCAG
>NZ_JBFUBD010000690.1:0-976 GCF_056405935.1 Polaromonas sp. P1_E3 | reverse complement strand
CCCTTACCTGAACGTGGGCCGCATTGAAGGCGGCACCAACACCAACGTGGTGCCGGGCAAGGTGATGTTCAAGCTGGACCGCCGCATGATTCCCGAAGAGAATCCCGCCGAAGTCGAAGCCAATATCCGCAAAGTCATTGCCGACGCGGCCGCTGGCTGCAAGGGCATTTCGGTCGACATCAAGCGCCTGCTGCTGGCCAACTCGATGCGGCCGCTGCCGGGCAACAAGCCCCTGGTCGACGCCCTCCAGAAGCACGGCGAGGCGCTCTTCGGCCAGGCCATCCCGGCCATGGGCACGCCGCTTTACACCGACGTACGGCTCTACGCCGAGGCCGGCATTCCCGGCGTGATCTACGGCGCCGGGCCACGCACGGTGCTCGAATCCCACGCCAAGCGGGCCGACGAGCGCCTGGAACTCGAAGACCTGCGCCGCGCTACCAAGGTAATTGCGCGAACCCTGCTCGATCTGCTGCGGCCCGGCCCGGGCTGATAGGAGGTTACTCGCGGGTGTAGTCCAGCAACGCGAGATATTCCTTGCGCTCGGCCTTGACCCACTGCTTGACGCCGATCTCGGACAAGATGCCCGCCGACTGGCTGTTCATGGCCAGCAGGGAATCCTGCAGGCGGCCGATCATGTCCGCCGGCACGCCGGGGGCGGCCAGCACCGACCAATTCACCACCGGCTGGGTTTCCCCAATGACACGGCCCCCGCCCTCCTGCCATTTCCTGGCGATGGTCGGATTGACCGCACCCACCTCGGCAAGGCCTGCCGCCACCTGTGCCGACACGGAATCCTGATAGCGCGTGTAGGAAATATAGGGTTCGCGCACATTCAGGCGGCGCATCTCGGCACGCGCAACCGCCACCGTGGCGGACGATTYGTCGGGCATCAATATCTTCTTGCCGCTCAGTTGCCCGATGTTGCTGATGGGCGAGCTGTTCTTCACGATAAAGGCGGCCTGGTAGGGCTCGGGCC
>NZ_JBFUBD010000689.1:0-983 GCF_056405935.1 Polaromonas sp. P1_E3 | reverse complement strand
GAGTGGCGCGCCTTCTTCGCCTACCATGATGCGTTGATGCTCAAGGAAGAAGGCTCCAACCCCACCGGCAGCCTGACGAAGGGCGAACGCGAGATGATCGTCACCACGACCAGCGCGGCCAACAACTGCCTGTATTGCGTGGTGGCACATGGCGCCATACTGCGCATTTATGAAAAGAAGCCCCTGGTGGCGGACCAGGTGGCAGTGAACTACCGCAAGGCCGACATCACGCCGCGTCAGCGTGCCATGCTGGACTTTGCCATGAAGGTGTGCCAGCAGGCGGACCAGATCGAAGACAGCGACTTTGAGGCGCTGTACGGTCACGGCTTCGACGACGAAGATGCCTGGGACATCGCGGCCATCACCGCCTTCTTTGGCCTCTCCAACCGCATGGCGAGTTTCAGTAACATGCAGCCCAATCCCGAGTTTTACCTGATGGGGCGCGTGCCCAAGCCGCCCAAGACCGCCTGACGGCACCCCGCAAGAACCCGCTCAGGCGCAAATCAACTCCAGGACCCCACGCACCCGTTATGCTCATGAATCGACTTTTCCACAAGACTTAAAGATCATGACACCAGACGCGCCCACCGCCGCGACATCGACTACACCAGCCGGCGCTTACGGCCTGACCGTGCGCAAGCTGGAGATTGACCTGAGCGACGGCTTTGACCGCCACTGGTTTGGCGGCGATGCCTTCCTGAGCCAGTACCACAACGCCTTGTCGATGAGCTTTCCGGTCGGCGAGCAGTCGTTCATCGATGCCGTGCGCGACTGCGCCAAATTGCTGCCGCGCACGCCAGAGCATGCATCGCTGCATGAGGCCGCTGCGCAATTCATCGGCCAGGAGGCCACCCATCGCCATATCCACGCCCTGTACAACGCGCAGCTGGAAAAGCAGGGCCTGGTCAACCGCTGGCAGCACTGGGCCACGGCCCGCATTGACTTTGGGAAAAAGCGCGGCGTGGGACCGCGCCACCTCCTGG
>NZ_JBFUBD010000688.1:0-989 GCF_056405935.1 Polaromonas sp. P1_E3 | reverse complement strand
GGCACGCCCAGCGCGCGGGCCGCTTCAATGAACTCCTTGGAACGCAAGGACAGAGTTTGGCCCCGCACCACGCGTGCCATGTTCATCCACGAAAATACCGTGATGGTGATCACCACCAGGTAAAAGGCCCGCCCCAATATGGTCACCATCAGGATGGCGATCAACAGGTAAGGCACGGCATACATCATGTCAACGACGCGCATCATGAAGGCGTCTACCCTGCCGCCGATGAAGCCGGCTGTCGCACCCCAGACAATGCCCAGCGTGACGGCCGACATCGTCGCGAGGAACCCCACCAACAGCGAGACGCGGCCGCCCACCAGGCTGCGCACCAGCAGGTCGCGGCCCGACTCGTCGGTTCCGAAAAAATGGGCATTCTTGAGCGTGGGCGGCAGGCTCATCGCGTCCCAGTCGGCTGCATCGAAGGCATGCGGCAGCAACCAGGGCCCGACGATGCAGCACAGCGTGATGAATGCCAGCAGGTACAGGCTGAACACCGCAGCCTTGTTGCGCATGAAGCGTACGCGCGCATCCGCCCAAGGGCTGCGGCCGTGGATCTCGGCGTCGGCCAGCGTCTGGCCGACAGCCGCGGCGAGCTGGTCTTGCCTGGTTTTTTGTTCAAACAACATGCAGTCCCTGCTCAGTACCGGATCTTCGGGTCGAGCAAGGCGTAGGCCAGGTCCACCAGCAGGTTCAGCGTGACGGCAATCACGGTCACCAGTACAACGAGGCCCAGTACCAGTGTGTAGTCGCGGTTGGCGGCGCCGTTGACGATGAGCTTGCCGATGCCCGGCAGGGAGAACACCGACTCGGTCACGATAGCCGACGTGATCGATGAGATTGCCAGGGGTCCCATGACAGACACCACCGGCAGCAACGCGGGCTTGAGGGCGTGGCGCAGGATGACGATGCGCATGGGCAAGCCCTTGGCGCGCGCCGTGCGGATGAAGTTGCTGTGCAGCACCTCAATCAGGCTGCCACGCATGACG
>NZ_JBFUBD010000687.1:0-990 GCF_056405935.1 Polaromonas sp. P1_E3 | reverse complement strand
TTGCTCGACAGGCCCAGCGGCTTGTCGAGCAGCAGCACGCCGTGCACGGGACGTCGCTGGACTTTCTGGCGATGAAGAGAGGTTTGCGTCATAAATTCCGACAGGCTCAGCGCGCGGGCTGGCCCGGGCGCTTCGTTGGCACCGTTGTCCCTGAACCTGTCATCAAGGGAAACGGCGCGAACTCAGTCGTCTTGGGCGCGGGAAGAAACCGCCTTGGCAATCAAGGCGTTCATGTCGGCCGCACGTTCCGTCGTGCGGTCGAAGTGGAAATGCAGCGTTGGCACGGTGTGCGTCATCAGACGCTTGAAAAGACCGTTGCGCAGAAAACCTGCCGCCTGGTTAAGTGCTTCCTCGCACTCTTTCGGGTCACCGACAAGCACACTGAAAAACACCTTGGCATGGGCATAGTCGGCCGTCACCTCGACGGCCTGCACGGTCACCATCCCGACCCGCGGGTCTTTGAGTTCGCGCGCGATCAGCTCCGTCAGATCGCGCTGGATCTGATCGGCGACGCGAAAGCCGCGGTTGGGGGTGGATGATTTTTTACGCATTGTCAAAAAGTGGTGAAGTCTGGGAAGAGGCCGGCAGCCAGGGGCCGCCGGCCAGCCGCGTTCAGACCTCCAGTGTCCGCGCCACTTCCCTGATTTCAAAGAACTCCAGGATGTCGCCAACCTGGATGTCGTTGTAGTTCTTGATGTTCAAGCCGCACTCGAAGCCTTCCTTGACTTCCTTGGCGTCGTCCTTGAAGCGCTTGAGCGAGTCGAGTTCACCCGTGAAGATGACCACGTTTTCACGCAGGAGGCGCAGGCGCGCGGTGCGGCGAACCACCCCGGCGGTGACCATACAGCCGGCAATAGAGCCGATCTTGCTGACCTTGAACACCTGGCGAATCTCGGCATTGCCGATAACTTCTTCCTTCTTGTCGGGCGTGAGCATGCCGGACATGGCGGCGCGAAGTTCGTCCACAGCGTCATAGATGATGTTGTAGTA
>NZ_JBFUBD010000686.1:0-991 GCF_056405935.1 Polaromonas sp. P1_E3 | reverse complement strand
GCCGAAAGCCTGCATCATCATTTCGTAACGCGCATTCTTGACGAATACGGTAGGCGCCACGTCGCCGCCCAGCGGATTCACGTCGGTACCTTTGTAGATGCCGTTGTTGTTGAAGACGATCACGCAAACAGGCAGGTTATAGCGGCAAATCGTTTCGACTTCCATGCCGCTGAACCCGAAGGCGCTGTCCCCTTCGATGGCGATTACGGGTTTACCCGTGGTCACCGCGGCCGCAACGGCAAAACCCATGCCAATGCCCATGATGCCCCAGGTGCCCACGTCAAGGCGCTTGCGCGGCTCGTACATGTCGATAATGCTGCGTGCAAAATCCAGCGTGTTGGCGCCTTCGTTGACAACGATGGCATCGGGACGCTCCTTGACCGCATTGCGGATGACATTCAATGCGCTGTGGAAGTTCATCGTCGGCGGGTTCAGTGCCAATGTGGCCGCCATCTTGGCCAGGTTCTTGTCCTTGCGCTCGGTGATGCCCTGTGTCCAGTCGGCTGGCGGTTTGGCCCACTTTGAGCCCAAGCCTTCCAGCAATGCCGAGACACATGAGCCGATGTCGCCGACCAGCGGTGCAGCGATCGGCACGTTGCTGTCCATTTCGGTGGGCGAGATGTCGATCTGGATGAACTGACGGGTGTCGGCGTTCGGGCCGCCCCATGTTTTGCCTTTGCCGTGTGACAGCAACCAGTTCAAGCGTGCACCTACCAACATCAMCACGTCGGCTTCCGCCAGCACATGGGAGCGGGTGGCTGACGCCGACTGCGGATGCGTATCAGGCAGCAGGCCCTTGGCCATGGACATTGGCAAATAGGGGATACCGGTTTTTTCGATCAAGGCGCGAATATCGGCGTCGCACTGCGCGTAGGCGGCTCCCTTGCCCAGCACGATCAATGGGCGTTTGGCGCCCTTGAGCAGGTCCAATGCACGTTTGACGGCATCGGGTGCGGGAATCTGGCGCGGCGCAGCATCGACCACCTTGATG
>NZ_JBFUBD010000685.1:0-992 GCF_056405935.1 Polaromonas sp. P1_E3 | reverse complement strand
GAACTCGGGCACAATGGCAGCCAAAGCGCGATCAAGCCGGCTGCCGTGGCTCGCTGCGGGAACCACCACCTGCCGCAATTCCATCTCGGCGGTGGTATCCCCCTCCTCCTGGGCCTCGTCCGGGACGTTTTCGGGCGCAGCAGCGGCCGATATAATTAATTTGCTTTGTTCCGAATCAGTCATCAAGAAGGTCGATTGCAATGTTTTCCACCAAATTATCGGTTGTTCCCAATGCAATGCCGCTTTTTGCAGCCATTTGCGCGTTGTCTTTCATTATTGCCGGGTGCTCAAGCACACCTGCGCCTGACAAGACTGCCACATGGAGCCCGAACAAGATCTACGCCGAAGCAAAGGACGAAGCGAGCGGGGGATCCTATGACAAGGCGATTCCGCTTTATGAAAAACTAGAAGGCCGTGCGGCGGGTACTCCTCTAGCCCAACAAGCGCAGCTTGAGAAGGCATACGCCCAATACAAGGGAGGCGAACAAGCCCAGGCCATTGCGACACTGGACCGGTTTATGAGGTTGCACCCAGCCAGCCCAGCCCTGGACTATGCGCTCTATCTCAAGGGCTTGGTGAATTTCAACGACAACCTTGGCATCTTTTCGTTTATCTCGCGTCAGGACTTGTCTGAAAGAGACCAGAAGGCGGCTAAAGAATCCTTTGAGTCGTTCAAAGATCTTGTGACCCGCTTTCCAGAATCAAAATATTCGCCTGATGCCCGGCTGCGGATGAGTTACATCGTGAACTCGCTGGCCCAATCCGAAGTGCACGTGGCACGGTACTATTACTCACGGGGTGCCTACGTGGCTGCAATCAACCGTGCGCAGAGCGCAATCGCCGACTACCGCGACGTACCCGCACTGGAAGAGGCGACCTTTATTCTTTATAAGTCTTACGACGCGCTGGGCATGGTTGAATTGCGTGACGATACCCGCCGCATCCTCGAAAAGAGCTACCCGCAAAGCGAGTACTTGAGCAAGGGGTTCAAG
>NZ_JBFUBD010000684.1:0-992 GCF_056405935.1 Polaromonas sp. P1_E3 | reverse complement strand
CGCAGCAGCGAGGCCAGCGCGGCCGGGTCACCGGCCTGCGCCGCGGAAAAAAGCGCCGCTTCAATAGCCATCATTGCGGGCCCGGTTTTGCAGCCTGCGGCCCACCATGGCGCAAGCCGGGCAAAAGCCAAACAGCCCTGTCAGCGCTATGACTACGCCGGCGCAAACTGCCAGCAACCCAAGTGGCGTCACACCCAGCACCAGCAGGCCGCAGGCGGCCATCAAGGCGCCGGACACGGCACGCACCCAACGCTCCTTGGGCCCTACATTTTTGCGATAGAACATGAGATTTCCTTTGGMTGCCGTCAAAAACGCGGCATCGCTACAAGGAGGGGTCATGCTGGCAAAAGGATTCACGTTGGGGAAAATATTGTTGGGCTATTGTTGGGATGGAGCACCCGCCAAGCTTAGCCGGGCACGCCGAGGCCGCCGCTGCATGCACTCCGTCGCTATCAATTCAATAGCTGCTTGCGCCCGTCTATATTGGGTTTGAGGTCGATTTCACTCGTAAAAAAGGCTCCAATGGAGCCTTTTTCTCAAAATATCTGCGTTGGCAATGCCTAGCGGCCCTTGCGGCCACCAGGCTTGCCGCCGGCGCCCTGCGCCAGCGGCGGCAGGCCGGTGTGGCGAGTCAGCAAACGGCCTTTAACCACTGGCGAGGCTTTCGCCGTGGTGGCCGTGCCGGTCGAGTTCTTGCGCCGCGCGCTGGTGTAGCTGCCGTCGGTCATCGGCTGGAAGGTCGGAATCAGGTGGTGCTTGCCGTTGCCGATCAAATCGGCGCGGCCCATGGCTTTGAGCGCCTCGCGCAGTACCGGCCAGTTGTTGGGGTCGTGATAGCGCAAGAAAGCCTTGTGCAGCCGGCGGCGGCGCTCGCCGCGCACGATGTCCACCGTTTCGCTGTCGCGCGTGATCTTGCGCAGCGGGTTCTTGTTGGTGTGGTACATCGTCGTGGCCGTGGCCATCGGGCTCGGGTAGAAAGTCTGCACCTGGTC
>NZ_JBFUBD010000683.1:0-997 GCF_056405935.1 Polaromonas sp. P1_E3 | reverse complement strand
GCAGCGTGCCGATCATGAACAGGGCCCCGAGCCATGCTGCGCCGTCGTACAGCGCATCGAGCATGCGGCGCATGCTTATTTCTTCGCAGCGTTGGATTTGTCGAAGGCCGACAGCAGCGCTTCGCCCTCGGGACCGGCGCGTTTGATCCAGTCGGCCTTCATGATGCTGCCGACCTGGCGCAAGTCGGCCACCAGTTTGGGGGAAGGCGTCATGATCTTCATGCCTTTTTCAGCCAGGGCTTTTTTGTAGAAGTCATTCTTCTCTTCGCTGACTTTCCACCCGCGGGTTTCTGCGTCGGCGGCAGCTTTCAGGACAGCAGCCTGGGTAGGCGCGTCCAGCGCGTCAAAGGATTTTTTGTTGACGATGACGGCATTCTTGGGCAACCAGGCCTGCACGTCATACCAGTATTTGATGCTTTCGTAGGTCTTGGTGTCGTAGCCGGTCGATCCCGAGCTCATGTAGCTGTTGACGACGCCCGTTGCCATAGCCTGGCTCAACTCCGCAGCCTGCACGGTCACAGGTTGCGCACCGACCAGCTCGGCAATCTTGCTGGTAGCCGGGCTGTACGCGCGCCACTTCAGGCCCTTCATGTCGGCAACGGCGGTGATTTCCTTGTTGACGTAAATGCCCTGGGGTGGCCAGGCCACGGTGTAGAGCAGCTTCATGCCTTGCGCGCCCAGCAGCTTTTCCAGTGCCGGCTTTTGCGCTTCGGCCAGCTTGTGTGCCGTGGCGTAGCTGGAGGCCACAAAGGGCAGGCCGTMTGCACCGTAGATCGGATTCTCATTTTCGAAGTTGACCAGCAGCACTTCGCCGATCTGTGCCTGGCCGCCTTGAACGGCGCGCTTGATCTCGTTGGCCTTGAACAAGGACGCGTTGGCATGCACCGTGATCTTGAGCTTGCCACCGCTGGCCTTGTCGACGTCGGCGGCGAACTGCGTCAGGTTTTCCGTATGGAAATTGCTGGCCGGGTAGGCGGCGGGAAGGTCCCATTTGGTC
>NZ_JBFUBD010000682.1:0-1001 GCF_056405935.1 Polaromonas sp. P1_E3 | reverse complement strand
ATCCTTGCCCCCATAGTAAGGATCGGGCACCACCGGGCTGTCGTGCTTTAAACAGAACTCCGTCAACCTGCGTACCTTGCCGAGGTGTTCAGCCGGAAACTCTTCCTGAATCAAAGCCAGGTTGTCCCAATCCATGGCCAGAATCAAGTCGTGGCGTTCAAAATCTGAATCCGAAATTTGCCGGGCTCTCAGGGCTGACAGGTCGTAGCCGCGCTTGACGGCATGGGCTTGCGAGCGTTCGTCGGGCGGATTGCCGGGGTGGTAGTTGTGGGTGCCGGCGGAGTCGACCTGGATTTGATGGGCCAGGCCGCGATCTTTGACTTTTTGCAGGAACACGCCGTGAGCTGTGGGGCTGCGGCAGATGTTGCCCATGCAGACGAAGAGGATGGAATAGCTGGCGGCCATGGCAACCTGTCAAGGCGTTGTTGAAGGCAACAGAATACGGAACTGGATCAGGTAAGGCGTTTTGACCCAAGCACCGTCCAGGTGATCCGGGCCCATAGCCAGGTTTGTCCATCTGTCAGACATGTCCGCCGTGGCTATAAAGGACTGTATGTAGCTGCCGGACCAAGTACACAAAGACGAAAAGCTTTCCTCTCCCTTATCTACCGCAGCTCGAATGTTCGCTCCATAGTTGACTTGCAGCTTGTGACCTGACGGGAGACAAATGGCAAGCCGTCGTGACTTGGCTTGAGGCCCGGAACTCATGAGGTATCTGCCCCTTGGATCATGCGGCACGACGTAGCCGCGATCCATAACTCCGATTGAATCAGACTCTGAGGCGAGTGAGTAAAACAGTACCTTGCCGGTCTCGCCTGGCACGCCTGTCTGGCTTGTGATTCGACACTGCTTCTCCCCTCGATAAGCTGCATTAGTAAGAGCGCTTCCCTGATTCTCAAAGTCGCAGGCATATCCCTCTCTGACTTCCAGCACGAAAGGCTGCGATTCATGCTGGTCTTGCTGTGCAGAGGCCGGCCTGCAAAAGGCCGTCGCCAGCAAAC
>NZ_JBFUBD010000681.1:0-1002 GCF_056405935.1 Polaromonas sp. P1_E3 | reverse complement strand
CTTGCCAGCAGCTTGAAGGTGTTTTCCACCAGGGCCTTGTCATCCGCTTGCACATCGGGCAGGCCCAGCTTGGCCAGCATGCGGGCCTGCAATGCCTCGGGGAACACGGTTTTGTAGGACTCCAGGGCTGCCAGCGCCTGCTCCTGGTCTTCAATCAGCGGCAGCAATGCCTGGCCCAGGCAAAACAGGTTCCAGTAGGCCATGTTGGGCTGCTTGTTGTAGGCGTAGCGGCCCTGGGTATCCGAATGGTTGCAGATGTGTCCGGGGTCAAACGCATCGAGAAACTGGAACGGACCGTAGTCAATGGTCAGCCCCAGGATGCTCATGTTGTCGGTGTTCATGACGCCATGGCAAAAACCCACCGCCTGCCACGCAGCCATCAGGTGCGCGGTTTTTTCGCTGACGGCCTCCAGCAGCGCCGCATAGGGCTGCCTTGCCTCGCGGCAGGCAGGGTAAAACCGGTCGATGACGTAGTCGGCCAGCACCTTGAGCTGCGCATGCTGGTCGTTGTAACTGAAATGTTCGAAGTGGCCAAAGCGGATAAAGCTGGGTGCGGTGCGGGTCACCACGGCCGCGGTTTCAATTTCCTCACGCCGTACTGCCGCATCGGACCCGGTGACGCACAACGCCCGTGTGGTGGGGATGCCCAGCCCGTGCATGGCCTCGGAGCACAGGAACTCGCGAATCGAACTGCGCAAAACGGCCCGGCCGTCGCCCATGCGGGAGTAGGGTGTTTTGCCGGCGCCCTTGAGCTGGATTTCCTGCGGCCCGCGCGGAGTACTGATTTCGCCCAGCAACAAGGCCCGGCCATCACCGAGTTGCCCGGCCCAGACACCAAACTGGTGACCGCTATAGACGCTGGCCAAAGGATCGGAACCGGGCAGAACGCTATTGCCGGCCAGGGCTTGCAGGGCTTCCTGAGATTCAAGCCACTGCGTGCCCAATCCGAGTTCGCGCGCCATGCCGCGGCTGCGGCCGACCCAATAAGGGTCGGGCAGGGCC
>NZ_JBFUBD010000680.1:0-1003 GCF_056405935.1 Polaromonas sp. P1_E3 | reverse complement strand
GGTGTATGCCGTGTCGCCCGAACTTGAGCGTGTACTGGACGAAATCGAAGAGGTCTGGCCGCAGCAGACTGGTGAGTACACCAAACGGGAAGTGGCCGTACAGCTGGAACCGGCATCGGAGTCCGGCCAGCCAGGGCACGCCACGGAACTGGTGTGTTTTCTCTATGAGATCGCCCCTGAGCGGATTCATGGAAAACCGGTGATTGCACTGGGGGATTGGGTTCTGCATCGCACCAGCGACAGCTGACCCGGCTGTGAGGATTGGCCCTTGGAATGCGGGGGTCTTGCGGTGACGTGACTTGCCAATCAGGGGCGGGCGGTTCTATTTCACAATCCAATAAATCAATTTCGCAATGCGGGATAAGTAAATGCTGCAGTGCAAAATTTTTTCTCAATATGGGAGATGGATTTTTATATTACGGAATAATTTTTGAATCGCGTTGATTTCATTGAGTTTTATTTTTATCTTATATAAGACATAAGAGCTTCACAAGGTCTTGTAGAAGACTTAAAGTTGATCCATCGAATTCGCCATTTCTTTATTTCAACTTACGGAGCCCACCATGCCGCAAACCTTGACCGAACAATTAAGCCGTGATCAGCAAATTTCTGCCCTGGAAAAAGACTGGGCCACCAACCCACGCTGGAAAGGTATCAAGCGCGGCTACAGCGCTGCCGACGTGGTGCGTCTGCGCGGCTCTTTCCCGATTGAGCACACGCTGGCCCGCCGCGGTGCTGAAAAGCTGTGGGACCTCCTGCACAACGAGCCTTATGTGAATTGCCTTGGTGCGCTGACCGGCGGCCAGGCCATGCAGCAGGTGAAAGCTGGCGTTAAAGCCATCTACCTGTCGGGCTGGCAGGTTGCTGCCGACAACAACAGCTACTCCGCCATGTACCCCGACCAGTCGCTGTACCCGGTGGACTCGGTTCCCAAGGTCGTTGAAACCATCAACAACACCTTCCGCCGTGCGGACGAGATCCAGCACTCCAAAGGCATTGATGC
>NZ_JBFUBD010000679.1:0-1006 GCF_056405935.1 Polaromonas sp. P1_E3 | reverse complement strand
GTCACGCTCAGCGAGCCGTCCGGGTTGTACCCTGCGTTGAAGCCAGAGCCGCGGATACCAATGGTGGCCGTCGTGGTGGTGACACGGTAGTTTTCACGGTTGCGCTTGCCGATCAAGCCGGTGATGGCTCGCATGCTGCCGCGCAGCAGGTCGACCAGGAAGCGGTCTTCCTTCGGGTCAGCCTTGTCAACATAGTTGGCGACCTTGAATTCCGTGCCCGGCTGCAGCGAAACGACACCGCCATCGGAGAACTTCACCTGGGCGCGGCCGTCGGGGCCGGTAAGGATGGCCTGGCCGCTTTCGATGTCCTTGCCTTTGACCAGCGCGTCAGTTTTTCCATCCGTGCGACGCAAACTGACCTCGCCGGTCGTGAACTGGGCTACTCCCGCGGCGGCGACGGCGTGCGCAGAAAAAGGGTAAGCAGCGGCCAGCGCTACGGCCAGCAGCGTATGTTGAAGATTGAAGGATGGGTTCACGATATTTCCTTGGTTCAATCAGAAGTCTTTGCGCACAGTCACGGAGAAAAGGCTGCGGTTGTAGTCAGAAATGGCAATGTTCGACTTGACGGAGGTCAGCGACAACTGGGGCGTTACGCGCCAGAGCTTGGCGGGTATCCAGTTGACACCCAGATTCAGGTTGAGTTGTTTGTCGTTACGGGTGACGAGAAACAGCGGATCGGTACCGCCGTACTTGCGGTCTTCATAACTGATATTGCCGAAAAACGAGAGATCATCCCTGATGGGTTTCTGGGCACCCAACCGAATGCCGACCAGTTTGTGGCCGAGATGCGGAACGCCGCTGGCTTTTTCTTTTTCAGTGCCGGCATAAGCCCCCGCGAAGACCACCAGCCCGTCACGGAACGCATGGGCATAGGAGGTACCCAGTACCGTGCGGTCCGTATCGCGAAGCGATTGGCCCGGGTAGCTCAGCTGTCCCCACTGGAGGTAGGTCGTCCACTGCCGGAAACCGTCGATGCGGTATGTCCATTCGCCGACCAGTCCTTGCT
>NZ_JBFUBD010000678.1:0-1010 GCF_056405935.1 Polaromonas sp. P1_E3 | reverse complement strand
AACGTGGCCGGCGCAGCACTGGGCGCCACCACCGCCGGCTTCACCAATGCCGCCATCACCCACCCCGCATTCAGCGCTGCCACCGGGRCAGGCCCCAATGCGGGCACGGCCACCACCTTGACCGCCACCAACAAGGTGGTCCGTGTCGAAGGCAAATGGACCTACACCTATCTCAATACAACGGTTCCCGCAGCCGGCACCTATGGCGGCACCGTCGCCAAAAACGGCCGCATCACCTATACCGCCACCCAGCTCTAACTTTCAACATTAACCCTCAGGACACATCATGAAAAAAATCCTTCTTGTCAGTTCCCTCGGTCTCATCGGTCTGCTCAGCGCTACCGCCCATGCGGAATCCACATTCAACGGCGCCGCAACAACTGGCACAACGGCCGCTGCGCGCGTGGATTTTTCCATCGTCATTCCGCAGGTGCTGTTCCTGCGTGTTGGCACCAGCTCCGGCAATACGGCAACCGATGGCACGATTGACAGCGTGACCTTCACGGTTCCTGGCGCCARTGTGGGYRACRGCACGGTGATCGCCGGCGTAGGCGGAGACCTGACCGCAGGTGCCGTGACAGTGCGTGTCTACGGCAACGGCGGCAACATTACCCTGAATTCCGCCACCACCGGCCCCCTGACGACGGGTACCGCCGGCGAGGTGATCCCCTGGAGCCAGATCAACGTGGCCGGCGCAGCACTGGGCGCCACCACCGCCGGCTTCACCAATGCCGCCATCACCCACCCCGCATTCAGCGCTGCCACCGGGRCAGGCCCCAATGCGGGCACGGCCACCACCTTGACCGCCACCAACAAGGTGGTCCGTGTCGAAGGCAAATGGACCTACACCTATCTCAATACAACGGTTCCCGCAGCCGGCACCTATGGCGGCACCGTCGCCAAAAACGGCCGCATCACCTATACCGCCACCCAGCTCTAACTTTCAACATTAACCCTCAGGACCCTATACCGCCACCCAGCTCTAACTTTCAACATTAACCCTCAGGACA
>NZ_JBFUBD010000677.1:0-1010 GCF_056405935.1 Polaromonas sp. P1_E3 | reverse complement strand
CCCAGAACCAGGACACCCACCGCTGCGGCGCTTACGGGCAGCAGTACGGTGAAAACGCCGGCCTGGTTCGCCGGAATCGTCCTGAGCCCGGTCATCCAGAGCCAGACCGTCCATACGCTGGCCGCCAGCGAATAAAACAGCAGCAACAGCCACGCGGAAGGCGCCACCTTGCCAAAGTCAAATCCCCAGGCCATCCAGAGGCCGAAAGGGGTGACAAGGGCAAACCCCCAGAGGTTGATCAACGCAGTGATGCGTTTGGGGCTGAGCACGCCCGTCAGTTTCTTGCCGATCACGGCATAGGCCGCTTCGCATAAAACTGCACCCACCAGCAGCAAATTGCCCAGCCAGGCATWCCTGTGTGCCAAATCGGCCTCCAGCCCAATACTGGCGGGTGCAACCAGCTCATTTTTTGATAGCGAAACCAGCCCGATGCCGATCACGGCGCAGGCTACTGCACCCCACACACGCGCACCGATGCGCTCGCGCAAAAAGAACCAGCTCATCAGCGCAACGGCTGCCGGAATGGACGCCATGATCACACCGGCCGCAACCGCGCTGGTCATGCTGACGCCAAACAACATGCAAATGGAAAACAGGAAATTGCCCAGAAAGGATTCCAGGAACAGCAGTCGGCCGGTTTGCCGGCTCATGGGGACTTCGCCTGCCGGCTTTTTCAGCCAGTGCAGCATGGCCGTGCCCCCGATGCCGAAGCGCATCCAGGCCAGCAAAAAGACGGGGAAGGCGATGACGAGGGGTTTGGAAAGCGCCACATAGCTGCCAACGAGAGACATGCTGAGTGCCAGGCAGGCGTAGGCCACGAATCGGTTCATTAAACTGGAGGCTCCTGTGGTGCGGAGCCGGCGCGGGCCCTGCGGTTGTGCTGGCCGGAAAGCGGTCAGGCAGAGGTTGAAATCATGCCTTAATTTTCTAATGGGTATGGCTGCGCACCTTGCCTGGCGAGCCACAATCCAATCACTGACATCTCTCGCGACGTCCTGAAACCTTCCAGC
>NZ_JBFUBD010000676.1:0-1013 GCF_056405935.1 Polaromonas sp. P1_E3 | reverse complement strand
TCCATGCTTTCTCGCTACATCGGCGAAGCCCGCATTCGCGAGGAGCGCGATTTCTGAAGATTGTCAATAGCCGGAGAATGGCTCTTTAGCGCAGGCTAGCGGCTGCAAGCCACTGCAAAGCACGTTTCCGCGTGCCGCCCCGCATACGCCACCCGGCGTATTCCCCAATCCCCCTCCGGTCCCCAGAATCGGTTCATCGCTGTGTAAAAGCCCTGGTTTCCCCTTGGTTTTGGCGCAGCGAAACGCGATTCACATACCCACCACCGGAGAGAGGATTCACATGCAACAACGTCGATTTACCCTCAAGGCGATGACCGCCGCCGTCGCACTGGCAGGCCTTGGCGCCTTGCCGGCTTTTGCCCAGGACACGATCAAGGTTGGCATTCTGCACAGCCTGTCGGGCACCATGGCCATTTCTGAAACCACGCTGAAAGACACCGTGCTGATGGCGATCGAAGAGATCAATGCCAAGGGTGGCGTGATGGGCAAGAAGCTCGAGCCCGTGGTGGTTGACCCAGCTTCCAACTGGCCCCTGTTTGCTGAAAAAACCAAGCAGCTGCTCGGCCAGGACAAAGTCTCGGTCATCTTCGGCTGCTGGACGTCGGTTTCCCGCAAGTCGGTGCTGCCGGTTGTTGAAGAAATGAACGGCCTGCTGTTCTACCCTGTGCAGTACGAAGGCGAAGAGCTGTCCAAGAACGTGTTCTACACGGGCGCGGCGCCTAACCAGCAGGCTATTCCTGCGGTCGACTATTTGATGAGCAAGGCCGGCGGCGGCGCCAAGCGCTGGGTTCTGCTGGGCACTGACTATGTGTACCCACGCACCACCAACAAGATCCTGCGCGCTTACCTGAAGAGCAAGGGCGTGGCTGACAAAGACATCGACGAGAAATACACCCCCTTCGGCCACAGCGATTACCAAACCATCGTGGCTGACGTGAAGAAGTTCTCGCAAGGCGGCAAGACGGCTGTGGTGTCCACCATCAACGGTGACTCCAACGTGCCTTTCTACAAAG
>NZ_JBFUBD010000675.1:0-1015 GCF_056405935.1 Polaromonas sp. P1_E3 | reverse complement strand
CACCAGGGCATTGGGTTTGCTGGATTTGACAGAGATGGCGGTTTTTCCCGGTTTTTCAACCTTGCCGCTTTTGGCGGCGGGCTTGACAGCTGCTTTGGCCACGGGCTTGGCCGGGGCTTTGGCTGCTGCTTTGACTGGAGGCTTGCCTGCGGGCCGGGCAGCGGTTTGGGGCGCTGTCTTGGCTTTGGGCTTGGCGGCGGCTTTGGACTGCGCGCTTTGCGGCTTCTTGGACGTGCTCGGCTTTTTCGGCTTGGCAGTAGGCATGGGACCTCCAGTTGTCGGGAATTGTTTTAAATATCTATCAGCTACCAGTAAACAAAAATGCGCCTTGGCGCCTGTGCGAGGCACAGGCACGGTGACAAGGATTCAGGGTCAGGAACGGAAGAGCGGAAAAACAGGCCGGGCAGCGCCAAAGGCACGTTGCGGTTTATTTTTCCGGGCAAGCTGTTTGGGCGAACATTTGGTGTGCAGTCCTTGCGGAATTCCCTTGGGGAAAGTGGCCGTCTCATCTGTGAGTTCCCCGATGTTCGGGGTGGCCGGGCCGGAGGTGCTGCTGTCGCGCTTGCCGTCGAAAATCGGATTATACCCCTATTGCCTCTTTTTTGGGCGGTTTTCCGGAGGTTTTATGCATCCCTGAGGCGGCTATTTTCGAGCCGGCTGCCCGGAGGTGTCAGCGGGTTGTATCCGCGGCGCTTTTGAGGCTGGCAGCCAGTTCCAGATAGCGCTGCCGCGCGGCTGGGTCGGTGGCGGCCCGGGCGGCCAGTTCGCTCATCTCGCGCTGGCGGTGCAGGCGTAAAAGCTGGTCGAGGATGCTGCGCACCTCATCCCAGTCGCTTTCGATGCCTTCAGGAATCTGTGCAATCTGGGTCGTGGCGTGTCTTTCTTGGGGATGCCCGCGCAGCCCTTCGCGCAGGGCGGCCCATGGCTGGGGGCCATGTTCGTGCAGCTGGCTCTCCAGCCAGATGAAAAGCGGGCCGTGGGGTTCGGGCAGCTCGACCAGCAAATGGTGCTCCTC
>NZ_JBFUBD010000674.1:0-1016 GCF_056405935.1 Polaromonas sp. P1_E3 | reverse complement strand
GCATCAGCCTGTGGAATGGTGCGCGGAAAGCCGTCAAACAGGAATCCCTTGGCACAGTCGGGCTGGGCAATGCGCTCTTTGACCAGATTGATGATCAGGTCGTCGCTGACCAGAGCGCCCGAGTCCATGATTTTTTTGGCTTCAATGCCCAGTTGCGTGCCGGCTTTGACAGCCGCACGGAGCATATCGCCGGTGGAAATCTGGGGAATACCGTACTTCTGGCAGATGAAGGTCGCTTGCGTCCCTTTGCCCGCGCCAGGCGCGCCCAACAAAATCAGTCTCATGGATGTCCTCGGATTTTATGAATTCTTGAAGTCAGCCCCGGGGCCGGCGGCCGGTTTCCGCGGGGGCTGCTTGACAGGCATTAAGGGCTGCCAGTACGTGCTGCAGGCCCTTGCGCTTGTGTTTTTCCCAAGGATAGCATGCACCCCTGACAGCAACTTACGGGTTGCCCCATGCCAAAGAGCGCAGGTCAGGAAAACAGTTTGCGGGCGAGGTCGAGGTCTTCAGGGGTATCAACGCCCGGCCCGGGCGCATCGCCGGTGACGTGCACGGCAATGCGATGGCCGTGCCAAAGAGCACGGAGTTGCTCAAGGCATTCCAGCTGCTCCAGCGGCGACTGGGGAAGTCGCGGGAACTCCCGCAGAAACCCCACGCGGTAGCCGTAAATGCCCACGTGCCGCAGCGGCTTGGGCAGACCGCTGCCGGCGTCCCACCATGCATTGCCGGAAAAGTCCCGCGCTGCTGGAATGGGGGCGCGGCTGAAGTAAAGGGCGGTATGTCGCGCGTCAAGGACCACCTTGACCACGTTGGGATTGTTCAGGTCGGCCAGCTGCTGGATGGCATGCGCCGCCGTGCTCATGGCGCAGTCCGGGCGCTCGAGGAGCAACTGGGCTACCGCGTTGATCAAGGCCGGGTCAATGAGCGGCTCGTCCCCTTGTACATTCACCACAATGTCTTCGTTCGCCAGCCCCAGTACACCGCAGGCTTCCGCCAGCCGGTCACTGCCGCTGGGG
>NZ_JBFUBD010000673.1:0-1030 GCF_056405935.1 Polaromonas sp. P1_E3 | reverse complement strand
CTGCGGGATGTGGTGGTCTTTCCGCACATGGTCATTCCCCTGTTTGTAGGCCGCCCCAAGAGCATCAAGGCGCTGGAGTCTGCCATGGAGGCCGAGCGCCGCATCATGCTGGTGGCGCAAAAGGCGGCTGCCAAAGATGAGCCTTCGGTGGAGGACATGTTCCAGGTGGGCTGTGTTGCGACGATCCTGCAGTTGCTGAAACTGCCTGACGGCACCGTCAAGGTGTTGGTGGAAGGGCAGCAGCGCGCCAGCGTGAACAAGATCGAAGAGGGCGAGCAGCATTTCACGGCCAATGTCACTCCTGTTGAGACTGTGGTGGTGATCGCCGGCGACAAGACCAGTGAGATTGAAGCGCTGCGACGCGCCGTGATGCAGCAGTTTGACCATTACGTCAAACTGAACAAGAAAATTCCTCCTGAAATATTGACGTCAATCTCCAGCATCGACGATGCGGGCCGCCTGGCCGACACCATTGCGGCGCACCTGCCGCTCAAGCTGGATGCCAAACAGGTGATCCTGGACCTTGACAATGTCAAGGCCCGGCTTGAAAACCTCTACGAGCAGCTCGAGCGTGAAGTCGACATTCTCAACGTCGACAAAAAAATCCGCGGGCGAGTCAAACGCCAGATGGAAAAAAACCAGCGCGATTTCTACCTCAATGAGCAGGTGAAGGCGATCCAGAAAGAATTGGGCGAAGGCGAAGAAGGCGCGGACATCGAAGAGATCGAGAAAAAGATCAAGACGGCCAAGATGCCGCAGGACGCCCGCAAGAAGGCTGAGAGCGAGCTCAAGAAGCTCAAGCTTATGTCGCCGATGTCTGCCGAGGCAACAGTGGTGCGCACCTATATCGACGTGCTGACCGGCTTGCCGTGGAGCAAGAAGACCAAGATCAAACACGATCTGGGCAACGCAGAAAACGTTCTGAATGAAGACCACTATGGTCTTGAAAAAGTCAAGGACCGCATTGTTGAGTATCTCGCGGTGCAGCAACGCGTGGACAAGCTCAAGGCACCGATCCTGTGTCTGGTAG
>NZ_JBFUBD010000672.1:0-1031 GCF_056405935.1 Polaromonas sp. P1_E3 | reverse complement strand
GCGGTCATACTGCTCCTTCAAACGCCTTATTTTTTGACAGCGCAGGACGATCATGACGACAAGCATTACCACGCGAACCGAGCGCGACACTTTCGGCCCGATTGAAGTGCCGGCCGGCAAACTCTGGGGCGCGCAAACCCAGCGTTCGCTGCAGAATTTCGACATTTCGGGCGAGCAGCAGCCGCGCGAGATCATCAAGGCGCTGGCGCAGGTCAAGCGCTCCTCGGCCAAAGTCAATCATGCGCTGGGCCTGCAGGATGAGAAGAAAACCCAAGCCATCGTGGCGGCCGCCGACGAAGTGATTGCGGGCGGACATGCCGATGAGTTTCCCCTGGTGGTGTGGCAGACGGGCTCGGGCACGCAGACCAATATGAATGTCAATGAGGTGCTGGCCAACCGCGCCAGTGAAATCCTGGGCGGCGAGCGCGGCGAAGGCCGGCTGGTGCATCCCAACGACGACGTCAACCGCAGCCAGTCGTCCAACGATGTGTTCCCGACCGCCATGCACGTGGCTGCGGTGGACGCGATGACAAACAAGCTGCTGCCGGCGATTGCGAAATTGCGGGCCACGCTGTCGCAGAAATCCAGAGACTTCGACGACATTGTCAAGATCGGCCGCACCCAYTTGCAGGATGCGACGCCGCTTACCCTGGGCCAGGAATTTTCGGGCTATGTCGCGCAGCTGGACCACGGTGAAAAGCACGTGCGCGCCGCCTTGCCGCACCTGTATGAATTGGCGCTGGGCGGCACCGCTGTCGGCACCGGCTTGAACGCACCCAAGGGGTATGCGGAGCAGGTGGCGGCCGAATTGGCGACGCTCACCGGCCTGCCCTTTGTCACGGCGCCCAACAAGTTTGAAGCGATGGCTTCAGTGGATGGCCTTGTGCATGCCCACGGCGCGCTCAAGACCCTGGCCGCCAGCATGATGAAGATTGCCAACGATATGCGCTGGCTGGCCAGTGGCCCGCGAAGCGGCATCGGTGAACTCAGCATTCCCGAAAACGAGCCAGGCTCGTCCATCATGCCGGGCA